>NZ_JBATKE010000179.1:0-21637 GCF_049669105.1 Eudoraea sp. | reverse complement strand
AAAAGGATGGATTCTTCCTGATCTACACCACTCAGGTATAAAATATCTCTATGTTGTTGAAATGGCATGGTGCTGTCGGCACTAATAGGGTAGATGTCGTTGGAATTAAAAATCGCAATACTCTTTGGCTTCATCTGAGCCATGAATTTTGCGCGATTCTTCTTATACAACTCACTTTTTATTTGTTCATATTTCATAAAACAACGTACTTTCCTCAAAAATAGGCATAAGCATGTTTACTTCAAAAAGGAAGATCAAATTAAGAAGTATTCAGACTCGAATAATTCCTAGCAAAATCATTAAAAAATAGAAGTCTATCAATATATTTTTGTCTGCACAATGGCAAATTCATATTTTCACACACTCATATTTAGTTTCATGTCCATTAAATTTTATCACTCACTAATTGCATTTTTCGTTTTTTTTGTAAGTACCGCTCAATCCATATCAGGACAATCACAAAATATTGAAGCAGCGCTGATGCTCAAAAAGCAAATGGAGGCTAATTCGCTTGTTAAAAATATTCCTTTCTCTAGTATTGGCCCCACAATAATGAGTGGAAGAGTTGTAGATATTGATGTAAATCCTGATGATCCTACTGAATTTTATGCAGCCTATGCCTCAGGCGGTCTTTGGTATACAAATAATAATGGCACCACATTTTCCCCGGTAATGGATAATTCCGCTACACAAAATATTGGAGATATTGCAATCGATTGGAGTTCCGGGACCATTTGGGTAGGAACCGGTGAGAACAATGCTTCACGTTCATCCTATGCCGGAATTGGTCTTCTAAAATCTAATGACAAGGGTAAATCCTGGGTAAATAAGGGGCTTTTAGATTCGCAGCATATTGGTAGGATTGTGATAAACCCCAATAACCCCAACGAGTTAGTTGTGGGTGTAACCGGTCATTTGTACACCAATAATGAGGAGCGCGGAATTTATAAGACTTCAGATGGAGGTTCTACCTGGGAAAAAACCCTTTATATAAATGAAGCTACTGGTATTATCGACCTGGCCTTTGTTCCCGGGAATTTTAATATTATTTATGCGGCAGCTTGGGAAAAAGATCGAAAAGCCTGGAATTTTAAAGGCAACGGTAGTGGTTCCGGTATTTATAAGAGTATAGATGGTGGTAGTACGTGGACAGAGATAAGTGGTGGTAATAGTGGATTCCCCTCTGGTGAAAATGTTGGGCGCATCGGTTTGACAGTTTATGATGAAAATACCGTGTATGCAGTCCTCGACAGTCAGTTTCGAAGAACAAAAAAGGAAATTGATCCTGAAGAATCCGGCGAACTTACTAAAGATGATTTTAAGTCCATGACTGTCGACACTTTTCTAAAACTGGATAATAAAGAACTTGATAAGTACCTAAAAAGAAATGGGTTTCAGGAAAAATACAAGGCTGAAAATGTAAAACAGCTTATTCAAAGCGGCACTGCTAAACCTCTGGATCTTGCCCGTTATCTTGAAACTTCCAATTCTACACTATTTGATACCCCTGTTGTTGGTGCTGAGGTATATAGAAGTGAAGATGGAGGACTAACCTGGAATAAAAGAAATGAAGAATATATTGATGATCTTTTTTACAGCTATGGGTATTATTTTGCCCAGATCAGAGTAGATGCCACTGATAAAAATAAAATTTATTTGGGAGGTGTACCCATTATAAAGTCTGCAGATGGTGGTAAAACCTTCACTTCAATTAATGGGGATAATGTGCATGCAGACCATCACGCTTTATGGGTAAATCCTAAAAAACCAGGACATCTAATTAATGGAAATGATGGTGGAGTAAATATCTCATATGATGACGGAGCTAACTGGATTAAAAATAACACCCCGTCCGTAGGCCAATTCTACGCGATTAATATTGATTATGAGAAACCTTATAATGTCTATGGGGGGCTTCAGGATAATGGCGTATGGAGAGGCGCCCACAATTCTGTTGAGAATAGCAAATGGCAACAGGTCGGACAATACCCGTGGAAAATGATTCTTGGAGGAGATGGGATGCAGGTTCAGGTAGACAAAAGAAATTCAAATATTGTTTATACCGGATTTCAGTTTGGTAATTATTATCGCCTTGCTTTAAATGAAAATAAAACCACTAGCATACGGCCCAAACATGAACTAGGTGAGCAACCTTACCGCTTTAATTGGCAAACGCCAATATTGCTCTCTGCACATAATCAGGATATTCTTTATCTGGGGAGTAATAAACTTCACCGTTCACTTAATCAGGGTAAGGACTGGGAAGCAATTTCTGACGATCTTACACAGGGAGGAAAAAAAGGAAATGTAGCATATGGTACTCTAACAACTATAAGTGAATCTCCCTTAAAATTTGGTTTGATTTATACAGGCAGTGATGACGGGCTCGTGCATCTTTCAAAAAACGGTGGCGGCAACTGGAATTTGATATCAGGTGAGCTTCCGAAAAATCTCTGGGTCAGCAGGGTCGCAGCCTCCAAACATAAAAAAGAACGGATATATGTCACCCTTAATGGATACCGCAAGGATGATTTAACGCCCTATGTTTATATGAGCAATGACTACGGCAATTCGTGGAAAAATATTGCTTCCAGTATTCCTGCTTCACCGGTAAATGTAATAATTGAAGATCCTGAAAATGAAAATCTCTTATTTATAGGTACGGACAACGGACTATACATGTCAGTCAATCAAGGTAATTCCTGGGAATTATTTCAAAACGGAATTCCCAACGTCGCTGTGCACGATTTGGTAATTCAGCCAGAAGCTAAAGATCTGTTGGTAGGAACCCATGGAAGAAGCATCTATAAAACAAATATTTCATGTTTACAGGAAATGAACGAAGATATCCTTGCAAGGGAATTGCATATTTTTAAACCAGATAACCTAAAACACTCGCAAAGATGGGGCAATCCATACAGCTCCTGGTCAAAACCAAATACTCCCGGATTGGACATTGTGTTTTATTCGAAAAAATCAACAGATTACACGGCAAAAGTTTTTTCTTCAGATAAAACCATAGTAAGTGAGTCCGTGCTTAAAGCAGACAAAGGTTTAAATATTATGTCTTTTGATGTCGCATTTTCCAAGAAAGGAAAACTGGACTATTTGAAAAAAAATAAAGTGACGCTTAAAACGGCCGAAGATGGTAAAACCTATTTACCCATTGGGGCCTATGAGGTAGAAATTTCGTCAGGCGCAGCTAGTCAAAAAATTAAATTTAAAATTGAATAAACTTAAATTATATGGAATTAACGCTAAGTATCCCGGCGCTTTTATTTCCTGCCATTTCGCTAAGTATGTTGGCTTACAATGCCCGATATTTAGCAATAGCAGCGCTTATACGTCAATTGCATAAACAATATCAGGAAAAGGCTTCACGCGGATTGGGTATACAGGTGAGGCAATTAGAAAAACGGCTTAAAATCATAAAGAATATGCAGGCAGTGGCAATATTAAGTTTCCTGTTCAGTGCTATTACTATGTTTCTGATCTATATAGAACAAGATTTCTGGGCCAACCTCATCTTTGGTATTAGTCTTCTTGCTCTAATGGTTTCTTTGATTTTATCCTTGATTGAAGTACAACTCTCTACAAACTCCCTTACCATACAGTTAGCAGATATGGGAGTAAAAATTGAGAAAAAATAATATTAATCATATTCCATAAACTCATATTAGCTCTCTTTTTTATTGGTTTACCATAGTTTTCTTTACCAATGTCAATCAAACTCTTTATATTTTCTTAAAATCAATCTAAATACCATTCTATTAGGTCAGGAAATTTGTTAATGATTTCGTCTTGACTTAAATTTGGTCCCCTAAACTATAACTAATGAGTTCACTGATTAAATCGTCCATAGCCCGAAAAGTGGTAATGGCACTTTCGGGTCTTTTTTTGGTATTGTTTTTGGCGCTTCACGTCACCATAAATTTAACCTCTGTAATTTCCCCAGACACCTTTAACCAATGGTCCCATTTTATGGGCTATAATGTACTGGTGCAATATATAATGCAGCCCGTGTTGATAATTGGTGTTATTGTACATTTTGTAATGGGAATAGTTCTTGAGTTCCAAAATAAGCAGGCACGATCAATTAAATACACCAAATACAAAGGAGCTGCCAACGCTCCATGGGTTTCACGTAATATGATAATCACTGGTCTGGTTGTCCTTGCCTTTCTGGGCTTACACTTTTATGACTTTTGGATTCATGAAATGACTTACAAATATATAGAGGCCAATCCTGAAGACCCTACACGTTATTATGCGGAAACTGTGGAGAAATTTGCTCCCATGTGGAGAACTCTTCTTTATATTGTTTCTTTCGGATTGCTCAGCCTTCATTTATGGCATGGCTTTGCCTCATCTTTTCAGAGTATGGGTTTAAACAATAAGTATACCCCGTCTATAAAATCATTTACCAAGATCTATGCAATAGTAATTCCTTTGGCATTTGTCTTTATTGCTATATATCATCATCTTAACCCTATAACGCATTAATTATGGGCATTCTTGATTCTAAAATTCCATCCGGGCCTTTGGCTGACAAATGGACAAAACATAAAAATGAAATAGATTTAGTAAATCCTGCCAATAAAAGGAATATCGACATCATTATTGTCGGTACCGGTCTTGCAGGAGGTTCCGCGGCTGCTTCGCTCGCAGAATTGGGTTACAATGTTAAAACTTTTTGTTACCAGGACTCTCCCAGAAGGGCACATTCTATAGCTGCACAAGGCGGAATAAATGCTTCGAAAAATTATCAGGGCGATGGCGACAGCGATTACAGACTATTTTATGACACGGTAAAGGGTGGCGACTACAGGTCGCGGGAGGCTAACGTCTATCGCTTAGCTGAAGTTTCGGGAAATATTATAGATCAATGCGTTTCTCAGGGAGTGCCGTTTGCCCGTGATTATGGTGGCCTTTTAGATAACAGATCCTTTGGTGGCGTTTTGGTTTCCAGGACTTTTTACGCCAAGGGACAAACAGGACAGCAACTTTTGTTGGGTGCCTATGCTGCAATGAACCGGCAAATACATCGTGGCAAGATAAAGTCATATACCAGGCATGAAATGCTGGATTTGGTAATTGTCGATGGAAAAGCAAGAGGAATTATTGCAAGAAATCTCATCTCCGGAGAAATTGAACGTCACTCTGCTCATGCAGTTGTTATAGCTTCAGGGGGATATGGTAATTTATTTTTTCTCTCTACATATTGTATGGGAGCCAATGTAATGGCTGCCTGGCGCACGCATCGCAGAGGCGCTTTTTTTGCGAACCCTTGCTATACACAAATCCATCCTACCTGCATCCCGGTTTCAGGAGAACATCAATCCAAACTCACTTTAATGTCGGAATCTCTTAGGAACGACGGAAGGATATGGGTGCCAAAAAAATTAGATGACGCTAAGGCCATTCGAGAAGGAAAATTAAAGCCAACTCAATTAAAAGAAGAAGACAGGGATTACTATTTAGAACGCAGATATCCCGCTTTTGGCAATCTCGTGCCTCGCGATGTAGCTTCAAGAGCGGCAAAAGAACGTTGTGATGCGGGATATGGAGTAAATAAAACAGGAGAAGCAGTTTTTCTGGATTTTGATGCCGCCATAATGCGGTATGGAAAAGAAAAAGCACTCACATCAGGTCTAAAAGATGCCGATAACGCACATATAAGAAAACTTGGAGAAGAGGTTGTAGAAGCCAAATATGGAAATTTATTCCAGATGTATGAAAAAATTGTGGATGAGAATCCATATAAAACCCCTATGATGATCTATCCTGCGGTACATTACACTATGGGAGGGTTATGGGTTGATTACAATTTGCAGACTACGATTCCCGGATGTTATGCAGCAGGCGAGGCTAATTTCAGTGACCATGGAGCAAACAGGCTTGGAGCATCTGCGTTAATGCAAGGTTTGGCAGATGGTTACTTTGTTTTGCCGTATACTATTGGTGATTTCCTAGCCGATGATATCCGTACGGGGCCTATACCAACGGATTCCGAAGAATTTGATAAAGCCGAGAAGGATGTTTTAGACAAGATCAATAGATTAATGTCCGCAAAGGGAATTCATTCTGTTGATTACTATCACAAAAAGCTAGGTAAAATCATGTGGAATAAATGTGGTATGTCTCGTAATGCTAAAGGATTAAAAGAAGCTATTGAAGACATTGCCGCTTTAAGAAAGGATTTCTGGGAGAATGTAAAAGTGCCCGGAGCTGCAGATGACAAAAATCAGGAATTAGAAAAAGCAGGCCGTGTAGCGGATTTCTTAGAGATAGGGGAGCTTTTTGCAATGGATGCTTTGGAGCGAAACGAATCTTGTGGGGGTCATTTTAGAGAAGAATATCAAACTCCTGAAGGGGAAGCGTTACGTGACGACAAAAATTTCAAATTTGTGTCAGCCTGGGAATATAAAGGAGAACCTAAAGACGCCAAACTGCATAAAGAGAATTTGATTTATGAAAATATTGAATTAAAGACGCGTTCCTATAAATAATAAGCTATGAAGATTTATCTTAAAATATGGCGTCAAAAAGATGCTTCCTCAAAAGGAAAAATAGTAGACTATACTATGGATGGTATTGAAGGTGATATGTCCTTTCTGGAAATGCTGGATATATTAAATGAGGATTTAATATCGAAAGGGGAGGTACCTATTGAATTTGACCATGATTGCCGCGAAGGAATCTGCGGTACATGTTCTCTTCAAATTAACGGACGTCCTCATGGTCCGGACAGACTTATCACCGCATGTCAACTGCATATGCGCAGTTTCAAGGACGGGGATACGATAGTAATTGAACCATTTAGAGCTAAAGCTTTTCCGGTAATCAAAGATTTGATTGTAGACAGAAATGCTTTTGAACGCATTCAACAGGCTGGTGGTTTTATTTCTGTGAACACTTCAGGCAGAACAGTTGATGCTAATTCCATCCCAATAAGGAAAGACAATGCGGATAAGGCCTTTAACGCAGCAGCTTGTATTGGTTGTGGAGCATGTGTGGCAGCTTGTAAAAATGCCAGCGCCATGTTATTTACTTCTGCCAAAGTATCACAGTTTGCCTTATTACCTCAAGGACGAATAGAAGCGACAGAACGCGTACAAAACATGGTGCGCCAGATGGATCTGGAAGGCTTCGGAAACTGCACAAATACGGGTGCATGTGAGATAGAATGCCCAAAAGGCATTTCTTTGGATAATATTGCCAGAATGAATAGAGAGTATTTAGGCGCCTCAATAAAAGGCTAGAATAAAAGTGGATATTTTTCTAAAATCCCGGATAGAATTATCCGGGATTTTTATTTGGAATATCCCGTATCTTTTTTGCTATTTTTACCATAACTAATCTGCTATGAAGTCGTCTGCACACCATCTTACTTCCAAATTGCCCAAGTTGCCTGAATCTATATTCAGTACAATGAGTGGTCTCGCAAAAAAGTACAATGCCATTAACATATCTCAGGGTTTTCCCAATTTTGAACCAGATCCCGTTCTTATACAATTAGTTACCAAGGCAATGAAAGAGGGTTATAATCAATACGCTCCTTTAGGTGGTATTTATCCTCTTAAGGAGGTTATTGCTGAAAAGATCGCCCTTTTGTATGGAACTAAATACGACCCGCAGTCTGAAATAACCATTACAGTAGGAGCTACTCAAGCCATTTTTACCGCTATTTCAGCACTGGTTTGGCCAAATGATGAAGTAATAGTTCTTAAACCGGCCTATGATTGTTATGAACCGGCTATAAAAGCAAATGGTGGTATTCCTGTGTTAATTCAATTAACAGGAAAGGACTATGCTATAGATTGGGGTGTATTTAAATCACATCTTAGTGACAAAACCAGGATGGTCATTATTAATACACCACATAATCCCAGCGGGATGGTATTTTCAAATTCCGATATGTTAATGCTCCAAAGTTGTCTAAAAGACACGAATATCATTTTATTAAGCGATGAAGTGTATGAACATATTGTATTTGATAATAACATCCACGAAAGTGCTTCTAAATACGCTGATTTAGCCTCGCGAAGCTTTGTTTGTGCCTCTTTTGGTAAAACTTTTCATGCAACCGGGTGGAAAATGGGTTATTGTGCTGCTCCGGCAGAACTGATGAAAGAATTTCAGAAAATTCATGAATTCAATGTGTTTTGCGTTAACCACCCCTTTCAGCGAGCACTGGCAGAATACCTTAAGAACCCTGCACACTATTTAGATCTAGGGCCTTTTTATCAGGAAAAACGGGATTTGTTTTTAACAGCAATCAAAAATTCCAGATTCAAGTTTACACCTACTCGGGGAACTTATTTTCAGCTACTGGATTTTTCAGAAATCACTGACGAAAGTGATCTTGATTTTGCAGAAAGACTCGTTAAAGAATTCGGTATTGCCTGTATTCCAATTTCGGTTTTTAATAAAGATTTTTTAGATAATAAACAGATACGGATTTGTTTTGCAAAGACCACTGAAACCCTCTTAAAGGCGGCTGAAATCATTACTTCAATATAGCTTTTCCTCAGTCAGATAGTCGATGGCTTAATGCAATTTTTAGTTTTCTAAATTACAAAATATGCTAATTCCCTTCTATTGCGCCATTAATTAGAACCATCAAATCTCCAATCTTAGAGGGTTCCAGCCATCTTGTGATCACTACGAGATTATTAGCCTTATCAATTACAATAAAATTCCCTCCAAAGCCGGCCGCATAGTAGATGTCTTCTGAAAGTCCCTCCCAATGTCGATCCCCTTTATTGTTAAGCCACCACATATAGCCATAATTAGGATTTGGCACTGAAGGCGTTGTTGCTTCCTGTATCCAGGCCTCGTTAAGAAGCTGTTCTGAGTTCCATTTTCCATTATTAAGAAATAGCAAGCCAAAACGGGCCATATCTTCTGTACTTATAAAAATTCCTGCACCTGAATGACCACCCCCAGTAACAGATTTCATTTTTATTCCGTCAATTACAGTCCAGGCATTTTCGTAGCCATACCAGCGCCATGTAGTTGAAGCTCCAATTTTATCCATTATATGCTCCTTAAGTACAACAGGAACGGGCTTTCGCCAAACGTGTGTCAATGCATAAGCCAGTACATTTACACGGACATCATTATATTCCATTACGGTGCCGGGTTCCTTGAGTTCTCTGAATTTCCAATCATCCAATCCTCCATCTTTTGGAGGTCTGTCTGCCCAATCCTTGCCACCCCATAACTCTCCTGACCAATCTGAATTTTGTTGTAGCAAATGCTTCCAGCTAATTTTACTATTGTGCTCTCCTGCAAATGTGCCATCCCAGATATAAGAAGAAACTTTGTCATCTGTACTTTCAATTAGATGACTATCTACAGCGAGACCTGCAACGGTAGACAAAAAACTCTTAGTTACGCTAAAAGTCATGTCAACACGTTTAATATCTCCCCATTTTTGAACAATGAAACCGTTTTTTAAGATTATACCTGCCGGGCCTCCCCGTTTTTTAGTAGGTCCTAAAATTTGATGAAATGGTTCGCGCTCAAATCCCTTTAAAATTGCAATCCGTAAATCTCTTGACCCCGAATACTCGTTCCTTTTGGCAAAATTGACAGCTTCATTAAGCTTCGTTTCATTGAGATTATAAGTGGATGGGGGTCTTTCCTGCCATTCAGCATTTCTTTCAGGAAAATAATAAGCCTGCTGACCAATAGCAGTATTTATTGTAAACAATAAAATAGCAGCGACAAGGGTTTTTATATACATTCTTTATAGTATTATTTTTCCAAGTTAACCAAATTCAGCTTCATTAACCAATCCATTTGTTTATCGTTTCCAATATAATAAGGATGCCTTCCAAATTTTATAAATCCATTCTTTTCATAAAATCTGATGGCATTGGTATTTTTCTCCCACACGCCAAGCCATAAGTAGCTCTTTTTTTTGTTGGCTGCAATATATTTAATTTGATTTAGCATCCAATGTCCTATTTTATTTCCCTGAAATGCGCTTATTACGTATATTCTTTCTAATTCAATGGCATTTCTATCCTTTATGTCTCTTTGTGCATCATCTTCATTTAATTTAAAATATCCTAAGACCTCATTTTCTGAGAAAACCAAATAAAAGGACATCAGAGGGTCTGCCAGTTCCATTAAAAGTTGTTCTTCAGAAAAAGCTTTTTTCATATAAGCATTAAAATCATCCGGGTTGTTTTCCAATTTAAAGGCATCAATAAATGTCTTTCTGGAAATTGAAATAAGTTTATCTAAATCAGAAGTAGTACATTTTGATAAATGAAGTTTCATACTGTCATGAAATATCCCCTAAAATAAAAAAAGGAGTAAAACATATTGCTTTACTCCTTTAAATATTTTGTGATTACGTACTAAAACATAAACAGTTTTCTGGTCAACATTACTATACCGCTAAAAAATTCGTTTCGGTATACCTGGATTTCTTCTTCAATAGGTCTGTGGTTAATTTGTGCGTCCATAGCTTTTGGAATTTTAATAAAATAAGATTTGGGGTTTAATAACTATGGTATAAAGATAATGTGTGCGATTCAAGTATCTAAAAATATGTTGTGAAGTATCTCCAAATTGTTGTGAAAAAAGTCACTCATTTAAATTTGTCGATAAAGCGTTTATTTTGATCGTTAAACGGTCATCTCCGGAATATCTCCTTCAATTAGTAATGTTCCCTCCGTTGCCTGTTTTATAGACTCAACACTGACACCCGGAGCTCTTTCAAGCAATCGGAATCCCTTTGAAGTAACCTCCAGAACCCCAAGATTGGTCACCACTTTTTTTACACAGCCAACACCAGTCAGGGGCAGGGAACATTTTTTTAACAGCTTTGATTCTCCTTTCTTATTTGTATGCATCATTGCCACGATAATATTCTCTGCCGATGCAACAAGATCCATTGCTCCACCCATTCCTTTTACCATTTTTCCGGGTATTTTCCAATTGGCAATATCTCCATTTTGAGATACTTCCATAGCTCCGAGAATAGTAAGGTCAACGTGTTTTCCGCGAATCATTCCAAAACTAGTTGCAGAGTCAAAAAAGGAAGCCCCTGGTAAGGTTGTAATGGTTTGTTTGCCGGCATTAATTATATCGGCATCTTCTTCACCTTCATAAGGGAATGGACCCATGCCCAAAACACCATTTTCACTTTGAAATTCAACGTTAATATCATCTCTGACATAATTAGCCACAAGGGTTGGAATGCCAATTCCAAGATTGACATAAAACCCATCTTTCACTTCCCTGGCAATTCTTTTTGCTATACCAATTTTATCCAGCATAATATGATCTTTTATTAGTATTTAGTTCCGCGATCTAACAGTCCGTTGTTCTATTCTCTTTTCATAGTGTTCTCCCTGGAAGATTCGTTGTACAAATATACCGGGGATATGTATTTCATTTGGATCAAGACCACCAGCGGGCACTAATTCTTCTACTTCTGCAACTGTTATCTTAGCGGCACCGCACATACAAGGATTAAAATTACGCGCAGTCCCTTTGAAAATTAAATTACCGGCTTCATCACCCTTCCAGGCCTTAACAAAGGAAAAATTAGCTTCAAAGGCGTGCTCAAGAACATACATTTTACCCTTAAAATCTCGTGTTTCCTTACCCTCTGCCACCTCGGTTCCATACCCGGCGGGGGTATAGAAGGCCGGGAATCCGGCTTGTGCCGCTCTACATTTTTCCGCAAGGGTTCCCTGAGGGGTTAATTCAACATCTAATTCCCCACTTAGCATTTGCCGTTCAAATTCGTCATTTTCACCAACATATGAGGAGATCATTTTTTTAATCTGATGTTTCTGAAGTAATAAGCCCAGACCAAAATCATCAACTCCCGCATTATTACTAATACAGGTAATATCTTTTATTCCCAAACGGACGAGTTCCGTAATTGCATTTTCAGGTATACCACAAAGCCCAAAACCCCCTAACATAAAGGTCATTCCGTCTTCTACTCCTTTTAATGCCTCCTGCACATTGGCCACTGTTTTACGTATCATAAGTAATAAATAAGCTAATTAAAAATCCTATTTCCTATTACCACTAAAATACGTTTTTAAATAAAAAAATCCCGCCAAAAAGCGGGATTAGTTTAATTTGATAAATCTTGTATAATATTAAATTTTACTAAAAATCAAAATCATCAAGGTCGTCTTCAAGATTATCTTTTAATGGGGTTTCTTCATTTTTTTTTGAACAATTAACATTGATAGTAAGCTCTTCCGGTATTGGAAATTCATCCATAGAAATTCCTAAATCCTCATTCTCATAATTACTTTTCATATATAAAGCCCATATAGGTAAAGCCATCGAAGCTCCCTGACCATATGTAATAGTCTTAAAATGTGTAGCCCTATCTTCGCCTCCAACCCATACACCTGTCACCAGATTGGGCACCATTCCCATAAACCAACCGTCACTTTGGTTCTGTGTTGTTCCGGTTTTTCCGGCAATCGGATTTGTAAATTCATAAGGATAACCGGTGATTATCTCCTTATATACCGTTTGGTCTTTATTGAAAGAATGCCGTAGTCTGGTTCCTGATCCACCTTCTGTAACTCCTTCCATTAAATTAACCATTGCATATGCTACCTCCTTACTCAGCACGTCTTTTGTTTCAGGAACGTACTCAAAGAGCACAGCCCCATTTTTATCTTCAATTCGGGTAACCATGACCGGTTTTACATAAACACCTTGATTTACGAAAGTACCATATGCCCCTACCATTTCATAAACATTTAAATCTGGGGTTCCCAGGGCAATTGAAGGCACTTCAAGAATCTCTCCGGTTAATCCAAGATCTTTAACAATGGCTACAACAGGTTTAGGGCCTACTCTGTCTATTAATTGAGCAGTAACTGAATTTACAGAGTTGGCAAGAGCACGTTTCAAAGTATACATCTTTCCGGAAAACTTACCATCAGCATTTTTAGGGCACCATGGTTCCGGGTTACCATGTTTACCTGCCTCAATACAATACTGACTATCCGGAAGTGAATCACAGGGTGATAATCTCAGTTGATCAATAGCGGCAGCATAAACGAATGGTTTAAAAGTCGAGCCGGCCTGTCTTGCGCCCTGTATTACATTGTCGTATTGAAAATGTTTATAGTTAAGGCCCCCTACCCAAGCCTTCACATGGCCTGTTTGGGGTTCCATTGACATCATTGCAGTCCTTAAAAAGGTTTTATAATATCTTATGGAATCTAAAGGGGTCATAACAGTGTCCTTCTCCTGGATGTCACTATTCCAATCAAATACTGTCATTTCCGTTTTTTCGGTAAATGATGCCCTGATCTCATTCTCAGAGGCACCATTGGACTTCATGATGCGCCAGCGTTCCGAAGTTCTCATAGCACGCTCCATGATTCTGTTTGTCTCTTCGGTATTCAGGTCCAAAAATGGGGCCGTTGCATTTCTATCTGGCGTATTTTGATGAAAAAACTCTTTTTGAAGTCGCTTCATATGTTGCTTTACGGCATCCTCAGCATTTTTCTGCATCCGGTAATCAACGGTGGTATAAACTTTAAGTCCGTCTAAATAAATATTCCACCGATCTCTTTCACCTTCTTCTGCAGGTCTGGGGTTTTTTTCAATCCAATCATTTAGAAACCCTTGTAAATACATTCTGAAATAGGTAGCAAGACCATCCCTGTGAGATTCCGGAGTAAAATTTATGTCCATTTTCAACGCCTGTAGTGAATCCCTTTCCTTTTCAGTAATAAAGTCATATTTAGCCATTTGACCCAATACGGTGTTACGTCGATTCAATACTAATTCTTCTCTTCTGATGGGGTTATAGAGTGAGGAGTTTTTTAACATTCCAACCAGTACAGCAGATTCTTCCGGCTTTAACTCAATGGGTTCTTTTCCAAAATAAATTCTTGATGCGGAGCGTATTCCGTCTGCATTATTTATAAAATCATAGGTGTTCAGATACCAGGCAATTATCTCTTCCTTGGTATATTGCCTTTCCAGACGTATCGCTATTACCCATTCCTTTACTTTTTGGATAATCCTGCCTGCGGCTCCGCCGGATATTCTTTTGGTAAATAATAATTTAGATAATTGTTGAGAAATTGTACTGGCGCCCCCTCGCTTACCAAGAAATACCATTGCCCTCAAAGTACCTCTGGCATCTATCCCGGAATGATCAAAATATCTTGCATCTTCTGTAGCAACCAGGGCATTAACCAAATTCTCCGGCAATTCATTATAGGACACAGGGGTTCTGTTGTCATCTAAATAAAATTTTCCAAGGGTTTGACCATCTGAAGAGATGATCTCAGTCGCTAAATTTGTCTGTGGATTCTCCAACCGTTCAAACGTTGGCATTTCTCCCAAAAATCCCCAGGAAGCTAAAAGAAATATTAAAAATATCAAAAAAAGTCCTGATACAAACAGAATCCAAAACCATTTAATAAACTTAGAAAAGTTGGAAGAAACCTTCTTTTTCCGGGCTTTTGCCATAACTTATTTACGCTTTTCAATTAAGAAACCAACATCAGTGATGCCTTCTAGTTCCATGATCCCATCTGCGTTGCCATTTTTGCGCATAGCATGGGAAATTTGTAAAGTATATACGCCCTTAACGGGAAAAATGATGTTTTCCTTATACCAAAGTTTATTTTCTTTAATACTGCCATATCCTTTTCCCAGCCATTTGCCATCCGGCATAGCCATTTCATACTCCAGGGTATCCCTTTGGATATCGCCATTAGGATATTTTAAATCTGCTATTAAAAATAAATTGCTGTAGGGGAAAGATTCATCATTTCTTATGGAAATAAATATATCATTCGCGCTAATCGTGTCATTTTCTGTGAAGCTAAATTCTTTTGCGTCACCTTTGCCCCATATGCCGCCAGGATTTGCCTGAAATTCCGAATGTGTCAGCTTATCATCACATGCCAAAATCAATAAAACTAAAATTGAATAGAAAATCCTATTAGACATTTTTGGCAGGTCTTTTTCTGTTATTCCTTCTTTTTTTATTATTGTTTCCCTTATTTCTACGCTTCGGGCGGTCAAACCTTGTAAGACTGTCCTGTCCCACAACATTTTCAAAAATCATCTTTTCTTCTTCAATATTTTCAGCAGCATACTCCTCAAGGCTGGCTACCGGCTTTTTTGCTTTATTCTTATCCAGAATCTCCTGAACTTGTTCTTTAGTGAGTGCATGCCAGTTAGAGGCGTCTTCTTTATAGGAGAACCAAAGCATCCCTTTAAAAATGTCTGTTTTTTGACAAAAAGCTACTCCTTTTTCAGTGAATAATTTACTATCCTGAGAAGGGAAATCCTCTAATGCCTCTAAATACAGATCCAGCTCATAGTTCAAACAACACTTTAGTTTACCACATTGGCCTGCCAATTTTTGCGGATTAAGTGAAAGTTGTTGATAGCGTGCTGCGGAAGTGCTTACTGAACGGAAATCCGACAACCAGGTAGAGCAACACAATTCCCTACCGCAAGAACCAATTCCTCCTAAACGTTGTGCTTCCTGTCTATACCCAATTTGCCTCATTTCTATACGAATGCCAAAGGCCTTCGCCATATCCTTAATCAATTGTCTGAAATCTATACGTTCTTCCGCCGTATAGTAGAACGTAGCCTTAGAACCATCCCCCTGAAATTCCACATCAGAGATCTTCATCTGTAATTTCAACAAAATAGCCATTTCGCGGGCTCGCTTTTTTATCTCTTCTTCCTTATCACGACACTTCTGCCATTTGTCTATGTCCTTTTGAGTTGCTTTGCGATATACTTTGGGGATTTCCTCTTCAGAATCGGGAACTTTTTTTCGCTTCATCTGCACCTTAACTAATTCTCCGGTTAAAGTAACAAGGCCAATGTCATGGCCAGATTTAGCCTGTGTGGCCACAATATCGCCAATGGATAATGGCAGATTTTCCGTGTTCCTGAAAAACTCTTTCCTGCTATTTTTAAATCGAATTTCAACACAATCAAATGGCTGAGAACCACTTGGCAGAGACATATTAGAAAGCCAGTCAAACACTGTCAATTTATTGCAGCTATCTGTGCCGCAAGTTCCATTATTTTTGCATCCACGCGGCTGCCCATCCTTGCCGGTTGAACAACTGTTACAACCCATATTTTATATCTTGGTTTAGCAAATCCAACTTTTGGTTTTGCTAAAAGAGGTTCATAAATAATTATTGAAGGTAAAGATAGTACTTTTTTACTGTGATGGAAAGTGACAATTATTGTAGAAAAATAATCGATCTTCACATCTTAGGGTGATGTAATAAGTTCATGAAAATGAGCACTAAAATAAATTCCGGTAAGATATGGGTAGGTTTATTTTTTAAATTTCAAGACCTCTGATCTTCCTTTTTTAAAAATCTTATTACTAACCACTTTCCCTTTTCTAAGTCTTTTCTGCTCCTCAAAAGGAAGTTCATGGATTTCTTTGCAATGGTTTGAACAACAATTGTTCATTTTATCTGCACATGCATCACATTGAATGAAAAGCAAATGACAAGCTTCATTGGCACAGTTAACATGGGTGTCACATGATTCACCACATTGATGACACTGCGCTATAATATCTTCGGATATACGCTCACCTCGTCTGTGATCAAATACAAAATTCTTACCAAGAAATTTATTTTCAAGATTCTTTTGTCTAACCTGACGGGTGTATTCTATAATCCCTCCTTCAAGCTGAAATACATTTTTAAATCCTTTATGCTTATAGTACGCACTCGCCTTTTCACATCGGATCCCTCCGGTGCAATACATCAAAAGGTTCTTATTCTCCTTGTAGTTTGATAAATCCTTTTCTATTATATCCAATGAATCTCTAAACGTATCTACATCCGGTGTGATTGCATTTTTAAAATGTCCAATTTCACTTTCATAGTGATTTCGCATGTCAACCAAAATTGTATTGGGGTCGTCAATCAACTCATTAAAATGTGTGGCATCAACATGTATTCCTTTGTTGGTTACATCGAAAGTAGCATCATTCAAACCATCCGCGACAATTTTGCTCCGCACCTTAATCTTCAGTTTTAAAAAGGACTTGTTATCCTGCTCTATTGCAATATTCAATCGAACATTTTCAAGAAATGAAATACTGTCTATATGTGATTTGAATTTTAAAAAATTATCGGCCGGAACAGACAATTGGGCATTAATGCCTTCGGGAGCTACATAGATTCTTCCCAGAACATCCAGTTCATTCCAATGAATGAATAAATGGTTCCTAAATAATTTTGGATTACCAATATGTGCGTACTTGTAAAAAGAAATAGTCAGACGTTCCTGCCCGGCTTTCTCAATAAGAGTTTCTCTTTCTTTAGCACTTAATGTATTGTACAGTTGCATGCTATACCAATTATTAAGTTTAAGAATTCAATAGTTTACAAAATTAAACATATTCCGTAATAGCGCAAGAGAAAACTTATAATCCCATTTGTTAGCCTCCTGCTGCCCATTGCAAAAAAAAAGAGTCTTGATAGTTCAAGACTCTTTGAGGACCACTCCCTGGTAATTTTCTTTTTCATAGATCAACCTGAAAGGATGTGGTCTCCGTTGTCCAAATTTCATCGGACACTTGGAATATTTTGTGTTTAAGTACGAACACTTATCAGGGAGATGCAGGAATACTAAAAAGGTTGCTTTTGACATTGTTATATGAAAAAAGAAATGGTAATTTAGCGTTCCTAATTTTATAGAAAAACACACATGGCTAACGATAAAGAGGCGAAACTTAAGGCATTAAAACTAACACTGGATAAATTGGACAAAACCTATGGCAAGGGTGCCGTCATGAAAATGGGGGACTATGTTGTTGAGGATGTAGAAGTTATCCCTTCGGGTTCACTTGGCTTGGATATTGCCTTGGGTGTAGGTGGTTATCCTCGCGGAAGAGTTGTTGAAATATACGGCCCAGAATCTTCCGGAAAAACCACCCTCACTTTACATGCCATAGCAGAGGCTCAAAAAAATGGGGGTATTGCTGCTTTTATTGATGCCGAGCATGCATTTGACAGGTTTTACGCCAAAAATTTAGGAGTCGATATTGACAACCTAATTATATCACAACCCGATCATGGGGAACAGGCATTAGAAATTACAGATAACCTAATTCGGTCGGGCGCTATAGATATAGTGATTATAGATTCGGTGGCGGCATTAACTCCAAAAAGTGAAATTGAAGGTGAGATGGGAGACTCTAAAATGGGTTTACATGCTAGATTAATGTCACAGGCGCTTCGAAAATTAACTGGTTCTATAAGTAAAACACATTGTACTGTAATCTTCATTAATCAGTTAAGGGAAAAAATAGGTGTTATGTTTGGAAATCCTGAAACTACTACGGGAGGTAACGCGCTAAAGTTTTATGCTTCCGTTAGATTGGATATTCGCAGATCTACACAAATAAAAGATACTGAAGGTGCTGTCCTGGGTAATAAAACGAGGGTGAAAGTCGTCAAAAATAAGGTGGCTTCCCCTTTTAAAACTGCAGAGTTTGATATAATGTACGGGGAAGGAATATCCAAGGTAGGTGAAATTCTCGATCTTGGAGTACAATACGAAATTATCAAAAAAAGTGGATCCTGGTTTAGCTATGGAGACACAAAGCTCGGGCAAGGAAGAGATGCAGTAAAATCGCTTTTGCAAGATAATCCTGAACTACTGGAAGAATTAGAAGGCAAAATAAAAGAAGCCATAGGTGCCGTATAAGCTTAATTTAAAATAGCTCATTTTCTGTATTCTTAGGTTTTTTAAGCAACCATTGTCTGATCTTATCATCTTATACTAAAGATTTTAATAGATGATTATGAAAAGAGTAGTTTCCCTATTTTTCGTATTATTCGCATTTGTTTTGTCTTCTTGTAGTTTGAACGATGATCAACCGAATTATTATTTTGTTCCACTACAAGTTGTAAGTGCTGAATTACCCGAATCATTCAGTTTGCATGAGACCTATCAAATTAATGTAACTTATACATTGCCTAATGGATGTGTCTCTTTTGAAGGTTTTGACGTAAGTCCCATTGCAGAAACGACAAGAAATGTAGTTCCTATAGGATCACAGTTTGATGATCCGGAATGTGTAGATGGAATGGCCGAAGTAGAAGGTTCATTTAACTTTATCTGTCTTTATACAGATACCTACCTCTTTAGGTTCTGGACGGGAGAAGATGAAAACGGCGAGCAGGAATATTTGGAAATTGAAGTTCCTGTAAACCAATAATCCACTATTTTAGGTCTGTTAATCTAACCAATATTTTGAGTCTGGAAGAACTCATACATAATTGTAAAAGAGGAGATAGAAAAGCGCAGGAACAATTGTATAGAAATTATGCAAAAATATTGTTCGGTATCTGCCTAAAATATTCGCGCAATAAAACGGAGGCCGAAGATAATCTTCACGATAGCTTTATGACCATATACGATAAGATTGGTCAGTATAAGTTTAAAGGCTCTTTTGAAGGTTGGATTAAACGGATTACGGTTAATACGGTACTTCAGAAATATAGAAAAGAAGAATACCTGAAAGTAGTAACAGATAATGTAACTGAAGAACCCGAGATTCATTCAGAATATTTGGATGTTGAACTCCCCACCCTCTTGCGTTATATACAGGAACTTCCCAATAAATACAGACTCACCTTTAATATGTACGTTCTTGATGGGTTTACACATAAAGAGATAAGCGAACAATTAGGGACATCCGAAGGCACATCAAAATCAAATCTAGCCAGGGCCAGAATGATTTTAAAAGAACGAATAAAGAAAGAAAACATAAATATTGCTTAATTACCTAAGCCATGAAAAAAGAAGATATTGATAAATTATACCAGGAGAAGTTGAAAAACTTCAACGAGGTGCCGGACGAAAAGGTTTGGAAGGCAATTTCGACCTCCCTGGATAAAAAGAAAAAGTCTCGCCCAATTATTCCTATTTGGTGGAAATTAGGGGGAGTAGCGGCAATTTTAGCCATATTGTTATCCATTTTTATTCCTTTTGAAAGCAATCAAAATACAGATCAAATAATTACAGATGTTGAAAGTGCCCCTTCTTTGGATAATTCAAGGATAAATGACGTTGAAAATATTTTGCCGGCAGACAACAAGGAAGATGGGAATAGTGTGGTAAACTCTTCCGATGTAAAAAAAGATACCACAAATCCAATTCCTGTCGGTGATGTTAATAGTCCAGCAAATGAATTACAAGATATTGAGACCACCATTGTTACTTCATCTGAGAAAACCAATTCAAAAACAGAACAAAATACCGATAATTCCAGAACTCCAGACCCTGAAACCGCTATTACCTCTGTTCGTTCAGAATATACCCCCAGTGAGATTATGAAAGATGAAGATACCAAAATAATGAAGGAAGAGCGGAATACTGAAATTGCCGCCAATATCAATACTTCTGTCAAAGACCCTGCGGTTATAGATAGCGAGAATAATATTTCTAAGAATAATCCCCAAAAAGATACTCCCCTAAAAGAAACCGCCATCGCCAATGGAGTAAGCAATTTGAATGAGGAAAAAGAGGAGGAAGATCAAAAGTCTGATATGGGTAAGAAGTCTATTTTTGAAGAAATTGAGAAATCACAGGAAACTGAAGTGGCCCAAAGTAATAGTAATAAATGGTCTGTTGGGCCCAGTATTGCACCGGTTTATTTTAACTCATTTGGGAATGGCTCGCCAATACATTCAAATTTTGTGTCGAATCCGAAAAATGGTAACGTTAATCTTAGTTACGGATTGATGGTTTCATATGATATCAGTAAAAAGTTGAGTATCCGCTCAGGGCTCCACAAAGTAGATTATGGTTATGATACAAATGAAATATCTTTTTCAGCTTCACTTACCGCATCCACTAGTGATCAAATTGATAATATTAATTATGTGCCTACTTCAAAAAATTTGGTTGTCAGGAATATGGAAGACAGTAAACTATCAGAACAGGCAAGCAGTATGGAATTTACGGCTCAAAGCCCTGCTCGTGACGGCAGAATGATTCAAGATTTTGGTTATTTGGAATTACCCTTAGAAATAAATTATGCACTGCTTGACCGAAAATTTGGAATAAACGTTATAGGCGGATTGAGCTCACTTTTTCTGGTAGATAATTCAGTCGTTCTTGAGGCAAATGGAAACACTGTAGAGATGGGGGAGGCCAATAATATTAATGATGTGAATTTAAGCACAAATATTGGTTTTGGTCTAAATTATAAGTTTTCTCCAACCCTGCAGTTTAACCTGGAACCTATGTTCAAATACCAGTTAAACACATTTAGCGAAACATCTGGTAATTTTCAACCTTACTCAATAGGAGTCTCTACCGGTTTGAATTTTAAATTTTAGTGTCTCTGAAAATTTAATGTTTTATTATGCCTTGGGTAAAATGGCTTTATTACTTCAATAGCACGCATAATTATGTTTTCTATTTTTAAACCATTTGGTATATTATATTAGTGCCCCACTAATTCCGATTAAAAGGCCTATTTTGGAGCTCTTTTAAAATAATGGTTCTTACTTGTTCCCGTAATTCCGATTTTTGATTTTCCATTAGTTCTTTTGTTTTGAAAAAGGAATGAACCTTTACTCTTGCAATACCCGGGCTTCCA
>NZ_JBATKE010000178.1:0-5184 GCF_049669105.1 Eudoraea sp. | reverse complement strand
TAACACGTACATCAATTACAAGATTAACGTTGGCAGGCACTACATTATGCTGGCTACCGCCATTAATTTGTGTCACTGTTAATTTAACTTCACCCAGAACTTCCGATGTTTTTGGAAATCTATAGTTCTTAAACCATTCCAACACTTCAATAGTATTATAAATGGCATTGTTGTTATTTGGATGTGCTGCATGAGAAGGAGTGCCATTAACTATGGCGTCAAAAATAACCAGCCCTTTTTCTGCAATAGCCAGATTCATCTGCGTTGGTTCCCCTACAATTGCAACATCAATTTTTGGAAGTATGCTTAAAAGGCTATTTAATCCTTTACCCCCCGAACTTTCTTCTTCGGCCGTTGCTGCGATTATTAAATTGTGATTTAAATTTTCCGATTCGTAGAAATAGGTAAAAGTCGCAATAAGTGAAACCAGGCAACCCCCGGCATCGTTGCTTCCAAGACCAAATAGTTTACCGTCTATAATCTTAGGGTCAAAGGGATCTTTTGTGTAGGCCCCGTTGGGTTTTACAGTATCGTGATGTGAATTTAGAAGTAAGGTAGGTTTATCCTTGTCAAAATATTTGTTGAAGGCATAGACGTTATTATTAACTCTTTTATATGGAATATCAAATTCGTGAAACCAATTTTCAAGAAGTTGTGCGGTCATATCTTCTTCTGAAGAGAAAGAAGGCGTGGCAATTAATTCTCGCAGCAGTCCAATTGCTTTTTTAATTAGAAAATTTTGTTCTGTTCTCATAATGTGATGGTAGTAAATAATTGGGCTTTAGGCTCAAGCATTGAAAGATCTCCAATACAGACGCGCTGAACGCGATTATTAAGTGCATGAAAACAATTTTCCAATTTTGGAAGCATACCGTCGGCAATGATTTTTTGTTGTTTCAGTTTCTGATAACTCTCCATATTAATTCTTCTTATTACGGAATCCTCATCAGATATGGCACGAAGCACTCCTTTCTTCTCAAAACAGTAATATAGGGTCGTGTCATAAGTATGGCTCAGAGCAATGGCCACTTCGGAAGCAATTGTATCTGCATTTGTATTGAATAACTGTCCCCGTCCATCATGAGTCAGTGCACAGAAAACCGGCACAAATGCAGCGCTTAATAGTCGGGATATGGACTCCGCATTAACAGCTATAACGTCTCCAACAAATCCGAAATTAATTTCGTTTACCGGGCGTTTTTTAGCAATGATAGTATTTGCATCGGCCCCACTTAGTCCAATCGCATTGCAATTACTTGCTTGAAGTTGAGCTACAATGTTTTTGTTAACGAGCCCTGCATAAACCATTACCACAACTTCAAGGCTTTGGGCATCTGTAATTCTTCTGCCGTCGACCATTTTGGATTCTATGCCAAGTTTTTTGCTAAAATCCGTAGCTCGTTTACCGCCACCATGAACCAAAACTTTTTTTCCTTCCAATTGCGCAAAAAGCTGTAGAAATTGAGATAAGGATTCCTGATCTTCAATTATGTTTCCTCCAATTTTTACTATGGATAGTTTTTGTTTCATACCTGTTTAATGGTGCCACATATGTGACGAAAATGTAATTATTTCAATGTTTCCAACATCTTTTTTAATACGATTTGAGCCGCAAAAGTTCTGTTATTAGCCTGTTCTATGACCAGGGATTGATTCCCGTCCAACACAGCATCTTCCACTACTACATTACGTCGAACAGGCAGACAATGCATAAATTTAGCATTCCCCAGTTTTTTTTCGGTTATCATCCAATTTTTATCCTGATTAATTACTTTACCATAGTTTTTGTAATTGCTCCAATTTTTAACATAAACAAAATCGGCATCTTTCAGTGCTTTTTCCTGATCATACTCAATTCTGCTGTTTTTGGTAACCTTTGGATCCAGCTCATATCCTTCAGGATGTGTAATTGTAAAATTTGCATTCTTTAATTGCATAATTTCAATGAAAGAATTTGCAACGGCCTGAGGAAGTGCTTTAGGATGTGGAGCCCAGGATAATACAATTTTGGGATGTATACTCTTTTTGTATTCCTCAATAGTTATTAGGTCTGTAAGCGCCTGAAGGGGATGGCTAAGTGAACTCTCCATATTCAGAACCGGGATACTTGCATATTTTTTAAATGAATTAATTACCAGTTCTGCTTCATCCGTTTCCTTGTTTTTTAAAGAAGCAAAAGCTCTAATTCCGAGTATATCGCAATACTGCGAGACTACCCGGGCAGCTTCCTTTACGTGTTCGGCATTTCCTTTATCCATGATAGTGCCATCTTCGAACTCCAGTGCCCATCCGTCTTTACCAAAATTCATAATCATTACTTTCATCCCTAAATTCATGGCGGCCTTTTGTGTGCTAAGACGGGTTCTTAAGCTGTTATTAAAGAATAACAACCCAATAGTTCTTTTCTTACCAAGTTTCTTAAAGGCTAATGGTTTTTTCTTAAGAGCTAAGGCATCTTCAACCCATTCATTAACTGAATCAATGTCGTTTATTGAAAGATAATGTTTCATTGCAATTCGTTTTTTAAGGCTTCAAAAAATTGATCCAGATCATTTTCTTTAATTGTCAGTGCCGGAAGAATCCTAAGTACATATTTGTCTTTTGCACCACCGGTAAAAAGATGTTGGTTGTAAATTAGTCGTTTTCGCAAATCGGCAACCTCAAAATCAAATTTTAACCCCAACATAAGCCCCCTGCCCTTTATTTCCTTAACCTGTGGTATCTCTGAAGCTTTTTGTTTGAAGTATTTACCCAGTTTTTCAGCATTTTCAATTAGCTGTTCTTTTTCCATAACCTCTAAAACGGCTAAAACAGCGGTACATGCAAGATGGTTTCCACCAAAAGTGGTCCCAAGTAGCCCGTAAGATGCCTGAATGTTTTTATGAATTAATACACCACCAACAGGAAAGCCGTTCCCCATGCCTTTAGCTATAGTTATTATATCTGGCTTTATTTTGTGGTGTTGAAAGGCAAAAAAAGAACCACTTCGACCAAAACCAGATTGCACTTCATCAGCTATTAGAACTACGCCATATTTTTTACAAAGTGCGGAAATTTCCCTATAGAATATACCCGATGGCTCGTCCAAACCGCCAACTCCCTGTATAGCTTCCAGAATAACGGCGCAAACATCTTCCTTTTTGATTTCAGTTTTAAAGGCTTTAATATCCTCAAATGATAAAAATGTAACTTTTTGCTGTTTATTTATAGGAGCATTTATCTTCTCATTGTCCGTTGCGGCAACTGCAGCTGATGTTCTACCATGAAAACTATTGGTAAATGCAATTACCCGGGATTTATTGGTATGGAAAGATGCTAGTTTTAAGGCGTTCTCATTAGCCTCTGCCCCTGAATTGCACAAAAATAAATTATAATCCCGGCAATTGGAAAGTTCCCCCAGTCTGGCAGCCAGTTGATTTTGTAACGGATTTTTAACGGAGTTACTGTAAAACCCTATTTTGTCTATTTGACTTTTAATGCGTTCTATGTAATATGGGTGGGAATGCCCAATGGAGATAACGGCATGACCGCCGTAGAAATCGAGATATTTATTTCCCTTATCATCTGTAATAACAATGCCCTTGGCAGAAACCGGGGTTACATCATATAGAGGGTATACATCAAATAGTTCCATTAATTGTTTTTTAGTTCAGTTTGATAGTAATATATCTCAATGCCTAGTCATTGGTTTTGAATTCATTTATTTTCTCAAAGGAAGCTACTATTCCCCTGATAAGTGAAGAACTCAAACCCTGATGCTCCATTTCGTTTAATCCTTGAATAGTACAACCCATAGGGGTGGTTACCTTATCTATTTCTTCTTCAGGATGATTCCCCGATTCTATAAGTAAGCCGGACGCCCCATTACAAGTGTACATAGCCAGCTCCTGTGCTTCTTTGGCATCGAAACCTAACTGTATAGCACCTTGTGTAGTTGCTCTGATAAGGCGCATCCAAAAAGCTATTCCACTTGCACATATTACAGTTGCTGCCTGCATTTGATTTTCGGGTATTTCCAGGGAATAGCCCATTCTGTTAAAAATGGCTTTTGCAAGATCTATACGTTTGTTACCTGCTGTATTTGAGCAGACGCAGGTCATAGATTTACCAACGGAAATGGCCGTATTGGGCATACTGCGGATAATATGCTTTTCTTTTCCGAGAATGCCTTCCATTTTTTCAATACTAAAACCGGTTATCGTTGAGATTATTACATGTTTTTCGGTGAGAAGGTCCTTAACTTCTTCCAAAATCATTGCAAAATCTCGTGGTTGAACAGCAAATATTAATATATCAGATTTTTCAACCGCTTTCCTGTTGTCCGAACCAACCATTACATTTCCATATTTTTCATAGTTCTTAATACTATCGGAATGTCTTTTGGTCAGATACATTGTGGTAGCTCCGTTACTATGTAAAATACCTTTAGCAATCGATAAGCCTAAATTTCCCGCTCCAATAATGGCTATTTTCATGTTTACCTATTTTATTTAGTCAAATTGTTTTTTAATTCTCACTTCTTTTAATAAACGGATGCCTTTAAATTTAAGCCCTCACTTTCATTAAAACCTAACATTAAATTCATGTTTTGAATGGCTTGTCCGGAGGCCCCTTTAAGCAGATTGTCAATTACAGATGTTATTAAAAGAACATCCTTGTACTTGTGCAAGTGAATATGACAATTATTCGTATTCACCACTTGTTTTAAATGAACCGGTTCTTCTGAAATCATAGTAAATGCTGCATTTTTATAGAATTCATGATATAAACCATAAGCTTCCGACTCACTTCCTTCAAACTTTGTATATGCAGTGCTGAGAATACCCCGTGAAAAGTTTCCCCTGTTGGGAATAAAATAAAGTTCTCCAACAGTTTCTTGCAGAGATTCCAGACTTTCATTTATTTCTCCCAGATGTTGGTGTGTAAATGCTTTATACCAGGATGCATTATTATTTCTCCAGCTAAAATGTGTGGTCGCCGATGGCATTATTCCTGCACCCGTGCTTCCGGTTACCGCATTCACATGTACATCAGAGTTCAACATTTGTGCATTGGCCAGTGGGAGTAAAGCTAATTGAATACAGGTAGCAAAACAACCCGGATTGGCGATATATCTGGCGCTGCTTATGGCGGTTTTGTTTAATTCGGGAAGGCCGTACAAAAATTCTTTTCCGCCAAAAGAGG
>NZ_JBATKE010000177.1:0-4371 GCF_049669105.1 Eudoraea sp. | reverse complement strand
TATCGCAAGGCCTCCGTGCAGGGAGATCCACTGGCTATTGGCAATCTAGGCATGCTGTATGTGCGGGGACAGGGTGTGAAAGAAAACAAGGTCGCAGGCGTGGCGCTGCTACTAGTGTCTGCTACCATGGATTCCTCACCACAAAACCATGCTAAACAAAATATTTCGGCTACTCGCGGCTTATCGGCTGAAATGATCGCCGAAGCCCAGGCGCTCGCTGCAGAATTTAGTACTGTCAAAAACCTGCTGGTGCCGCTGGATAAGTATTTGACGAAATAAGAGAATAATACTGAGAAGAAATAGCAACCCGATCCCTTAAAACTGAAGTATTTGAATTAAACCCCGGGTTATTCAGTATACTCAATCCTAAGCTGCTAGATGTTAGTCAGTTTAATCTCAAGCACCTTCTTTATCATTTGGATTTCTTTCAAAGTAATATGCGCATTCAAAAACTGATTCCCATTCATTTGTCCGGTAATGATCTTCTCCACAAAATGATCTATAATCGATAGGTTGGGTTAGTTAAACTTTTGGAGGCTGCCTTTTCAGAATAGGCCACCATAACTAATGGCTTTTTTATTTCCCTAATGCTATTCGAATATTTTATATAAATCTTTTAATAAAACCAATTATTGGAACATGCTTTTTTGGAATTAAAAGACTGAATATTAATTTGTTTTTCATGAATTGAAGTATATCCAGGCTGGGTATTTATTTTGGAACATGAATAAACATTAGGAAAATCTGACCTCCTGAAGATACTTGTGTTAAGACATCATCACTTTTTTTATAAATCCGTTGTTTATTCAAATTTTTTGATTTCATTTGTCTTGTCAAACGAATAATCTTTCGTAAGACAATAGAGCTTTTAGCTGCACATTATGAACCGTGTTTATACGTTCGGGTTATTGGGAATTAGGAAGTCAAACCCAATGACTGCTTATCGGATAAGTAACCGAATTTTAGAGCTAACTTCCGCTAGTACTGCGATCTTTTCGAGCCAGCATGGCTATTTTTTTATTCCTACCACAGCACAACAAATAATTATTTGAAGTTGAGAACTAAAGCCTTATCCTTTTACGTATAAGACTGGGCCGATCTATTAAAACTAGTTTTCAATATTTATAAATACCACAGTGAATACAAAATACATCGATCTGATTAATCAGACATTTGATTTTCCACAGGATGATCTTTCTCTTGAGGAAAACAATTTACGGTTTCATGGCATAGACCTTTTGAGTCTTATAGAAACCTATGGTAGCCCCATAAAATTTACATATTTACCTAAAATTTCTGATAATATTAACCGCGCCAAAACATGGTTTAACAATGCCATGAAAAAAAATAATTACGCCGGGAAATATTATTATAGTTATTGCACCAAAAGTTCTCATTTTGCTCATGTTCTCAATGAGGCCCTCAAGAATGATATTCATATTGAAACTTCTTCAGCCTTTGATATTAATATTGTTGAACATCTTAAAAAAAAGGGGAAAGTTAAAAACGACACTTTTATTATTTGTAATGGCTACAAGAAGCCTCAGTATATTGAAAACATTGCCCGACTCATTAATAAAGGCCATCAGAATTGTATTCCCATTATTGATAACTATGAAGAAATCGATTTACTTTCCGAAGAAATTAATGACACTTTTAAAGTAGGGATACGTATTGCTTCCGAGGAAGAACCTAAGTTTGAATTCTACACCTCACGCTTAGGCATTGGCTATAAAAACATTATTCCCTTTTATGAAAATCAAATTAAGAATAATGATAAAGTAGAACTAAAAATGCTTCACTTTTTTATTAATACAGGGATCAAGGATAATGCCTATTATTGGAACGAATTACTAAAATGTCTCCGGGTATACGTTCGTCTTAGAAAGAATTGTACCTCCCTGGATAGCTTAAATATTGGGGGTGGATTTCCCATCAAAAATTCCCTTGCATTTGACTACGACTATGAGTACATGGTAGATGAAATTGTCAATCAAATAAGTGTTGTTTGTAAGGAAGCAGATGTTCCTGTACCCAATATTTTTACTGAATTCGGAAACTTTACCGTTGGGGAAAGCGGAGGAGCTATTTACAAGATTTTGTATCAGAAACAGCAAAACGATAGGGAAAAGTGGAATATGATTGATTCTTCTTTTATTACCACCTTGCCGGATACCTGGGCAATAAATAAACGTTTTGTTATGCTTCCCATTAACCGCTGGGATAGCGAATACGAAAGAGTGCTGTTAGGAGGGCTCACCTGTGATAGTGATGATTATTATAACAGTGAGCAGCATATGAATGCTATTTACCTGCCCAAATTCAAAAAGGAGAAACCTTTATATATCGGCTTTTTCAATACCGGGGCATACCAGGAAACCCTGGGCGGTTTTGGCGGATTACAGCATTGCTTAATTCCGCAGCCAAAGTATATTATAATTGATAAAGATGAGAAAGGGAGAATTATCTCTTCCGTCTATAAACCGGAACAAAGTTCGGAACAAATTTTAGCCATCCTGGGGTATGACGCGGAAAAAGTAAAACCTATCGATAAATCTCAGAATGGAGAACACCTTATTGAAGCATTATTTGATAATTATCCTAAAAATTAAATTAAAGTGAAAACAAACACTAATTACGCAGGGATCCCACAAGATCTGGCACAACTTGAAAAAGCAAAGATTGTTCTCATTCCTGTTCCATATGATGGAACAAGCACATGGGGTAAAGGCGCAGACAAGGGGCCAAATGCCTTTTTAGAAGCTTCAGAGAATATGGAACTCTATGATATTGAAACTGATACTGAAGTCTATAAGCAAGGTATTTACCTGGCAGATGAAATTTTGGAGAACGGTAGCCCGGAATCTATGGTAGATGCCGTGCATAAAGTCACTAAAGAATATATTAAGCGTAACAAATTTGTGGCTCTGATCGGAGGAGAGCATTCAATTTCTATTGGAAGTATCAGGGCATTTAATGAGTGTTTTGAGAACCTGAGTGTTTTACATATTGATGCACATGCAGATTTAAGAAAAACCTATCAGGGTACCCAGTATAACCATGCCTGTGCGGTTCATGAAGCATCGCAACAGACAAATTTAGTTCAGGTAGGAATACGCAGCATGGATGCTATTGAAAAAACCTATATGGATCCCGATAAGACTTTCTTTGCACATGAAATGTTGAGCAACGAATATTGGATGGACAATGTTATTGATCAACTTTCTGATAATGTTTTTATCACCTTTGACCTTGATGCACTGGATCCTTCCATTATGCCTTCAACAGGGACACCCGAACCGGGTGGATTATTGTGGTATGAAACCCTGGAATTTCTTTTACAGGTTTTTCAGGAAAAAAATGTTGTCGGATTTGATATGGTTGAATTATGTCCCAATAAAAATGATAAATCCCCTGATTACCTTGCCGCCAAATTATTTTATAAAATGTTGACCTATAAGTTTAAAGGGGAAGAGGCCGATGATGAATATGACAACACTTATGATACTGATTTTAAATCAGTTTCTAATACCCATTTCAAATTTGATGATGATGAAGACTAAGGGAGCAATCTCATCTTTTATAGAACAGCACTTTTTACATTTTAATGCGGCCGCTCTGGTAGATGCCGCCAAAGGGTATGAAGAGCAATTAGAAAAAGGCGCAAAAATGTTGGTTTCCCTGGCAGGGGCCATGAGTACGGCAGAATTGGGCAAAAGCTTTGCCCAAATGATCCGTTCTGGAAAAGTAGACATCATTTCTTGTACCGGTGCAAACCTTGAAGAGGATATCATGAATCTTGTGGCACATTCGCATTATAGAAGAGTGCCCAATTACAGGGATTTAACGCCCCAGGATGAATGGAACTTACTGGAAAAAGGACTTAACCGGGTAACAGACACCTGTATTCCTGAAGAAGAAGCCTTTAGAAGGTTGCAACACCATATTTTTAAAATATGGAAGGATGCAGAACAAGCAGGAGAACGCTATTTTCCACATGAGTATATGTACAAAATGCTGCTCTCAGGGGTACTGGAAGAATATTATGAAATTGATCTGAAGGATTCATGGATGTATGCAGCAGCTAAAAAGAACCTGCCGATTGTGGTGCCCGGATGGGAAGACAGTACCATGGGGAATATTTTTGCAAGTTATGTAATGAAAGGAGAATTAAAGGCTGGTACAATGAAGTCTGGCATTGAATACATGACCTATTTGGCGGAATGGTATACCCAGAATTCAAATTATGGGATTGGCTTTTTTCAAATTGGTGGTGGGATAGCAGGAGATTTTCCTATTTGCGTGGTTCCAATGTTAACACAGGACCTCGGGCTGGAAGAGACCCCCTTTTGGAGTTACTTCTGCCAGATT
>NZ_JBATKE010000176.1:0-3669 GCF_049669105.1 Eudoraea sp. | reverse complement strand
AAGTAACCCTTCGCAACACCTGTTGCTAGTCCTTTGAATCCGTGATTAATACCATCCCATACAGCATGCACTGATTCTGCAGGTATCTCCGCCGTATAGAAGATATCCAAGAGCAATTCGTCGATCTGATTCGCCTCAAATATGAGGTATGTCTCGTTTCTAGCAAACCACATTCGCAAGAGCTCTGCATCATCAACGGATAGCGCTTCAAACTGTGCCTTCATCTCATCGCTATTGCCCTTTAGAACAACAGGCGGGCGATTTGGGTCACTCAGACCAGCATTGGCTAGCGTAGCGTCAAATGCCATGGACATCGCGCCGCTTGCGAAATTGCCACCATTGGCGGCTGAAACAGATCCGCCAAGTACCGATCGTCCCACGAACCCCGCGCCTCCACGCAGTCTACCTGCAACGGATCGCGCCGTTCCGGCCACCAGAGCATTGGTCAACGCACTTCTAAATCCGTGCCCGAATTTGCCACCCATTAGTTGCGTTGTTATGCCTCCGGCCAGTCCATAACCAACGGCCCGATCGAGGAATCGTGAGCCAGTAAGTCCTAACTTCTCAAATCCCGAGGAAAATCCCGAGAATGCGGCTGACGATAACGTTCCGACAATAAGGTTCTCCAAAGGCACGCCTCTAGCCAACTCGCGCCCCGAGTTTATAACGAAAGCTGGGATCCAGTTCTCCGCGAACGCTGTAGCTATCACTGTGAATATCTGCACCCACGGGAAATGACCGGTCGGATCGGTCGCGTTTAGAGGGTTATTTAGGATGTAGCTGTACCGATTGAGACTCTGCGATTCTGTCGGATCGGACACGAATGGATCAGCTTGCACAAAGCGCCCCATAAACGGATCGTAGATTCGGCCGTTCATATGAATCAGGCCGACTTCATCCATCATTTCATGACCTGTGAAGCCACGCTTAGTGATATCTGTCAGACTTAAAAGCACCAGGGGCGGCATCGGTTTCGTCCAGTCCTGACCGCTTCGACGTTCGCCCCAAGCATCAAAAGAGTAATAGACGACGTTTTCGCCTTGATCGTCGGAAATAGCATCAATTGATCCGAGATGGTCATGAAACACGTACCTAGTCGTTCGGCTGTCTTCTGTCCCGTTTGAGAACACGCTTGTTTCGATGGCAACGCCAGCGACATACCGACGGCGCTCCTGTTTGCCATCCGGGCGGTCAACTATTTCAACGCTACCTAGGTAATAGGTGTGAGTCGTTCCAGCAGCTCCTGCGTCTTTCCTGTAGTAGCGTGCGCGGTCCGGAGCGTATTCGAACTCCGTCGTGTGCTCCGAAGTCGAGATACTGACTGGTTTGTCGAAAGTCGAGTAAGCAAGGGATCGTATTCCGTCGGACTCAAGATTGCCGTTGCGATCGTAGTCTAGAGAGGCGCCATTGAAAAATGTGACTGCGTGCGGGCCGGCGTTCGTCCCATCACCGTATTCATAGGTTCCGGTCACACCTGTCTTGGTCAGTATGTTGCCCAGGTGACTAGCATCATATGTGACGGTCTGCGGTAACGTTGGAACTCCATAAGTCGTCAGCCGATTCAGACCATCGTATCCGAAGGATTCGGAGAGATTCTTCGTGCCGCTCATCTCCTGCCGAGTGAGCAGGTTTCCGACCGTGTCCCAAGTGTACGTTAGGTCCTGAATTTCGGAGCCATACTTGTCAAATGCCAGAATAGTGTTGGTGCGACCGGTGGCGTGGAAATATGAGTAGTAAGCTGTCGCTGCACCGCCAGGCAGATCAGAAGAAATACCCCTTGTCTCTTTCGTAACCTGCCCGCGTGCGTTCATTACGTCGATACGTTGGTAGATCGTCCGAGAAACACCGCTGACGACCAGTGCATCGCCAATACTCTCGCGATAACCGAAGGCGTTGTATGTTGATTTGCACGCTAGATTGACCCGGCTTTTGCAAGCTGGAAATGACCCGCATCAATCAGATGCGAATAGCAACCATTTCAAATGGTCTAGGAAACAGCAGACGGGTCAGTTTTCGATGCAAGAAATGGCCATTTTTGGCTCAAATTTCGGTGCAAATCAACACACCGTGTCTATTCATAGTCTTGTACTTCGTCGTCGGTATCTTCAATCGGCCAGGGAATCCGCTCTGCTGGGATGATTTGACCTTCTGTTACCGGGTCACAATGGATTCGGTTCTTGGGTGTCATTTCATCGCGTGGAATTCTCACATAGCCGTGATAGAAACGATCAGACACCATTTGCTCAGCAATTAGCGGCCAGTCCACACCGACCATCAGATCTGTATAAAGGAGGCGTCCGCGCAGAGCATCGACCATTTGCCGAACCAGGTGGAAGTGAGGCCGTATGTACGGCAGCCTTCCCAGGGTTGGCAAGGAGCGATAGAGATCTGCGATATGAATCATATGCATCTCGTCGCGACGCTCGGCTTCGGCCTTCCGAACCAGAGCCAGAATTAGCGCGAAGGCATGAATGTCTCCCCGCAAATAGAGCATCATCGAATCATCTTCGTGAAATGGCACTTTGCGCTGCAATTTGTCTGTAGGCGACAATAGCTCTGGAAACTGATATGCGTAAAAATCGAAACCTTTGTTCTTCGGTATATAGCTCGCAATTGACTTTTGCACTTCCCTTGCAGATACAGGGTAGTCGCGAAGCAGCCACCACGCGGGATTGCTGAATAGCTCAAAGCTTCCTGGCACTTCTTTCTCCAGCTTCCTTGCTGATCCGGGCCCTGGCGTTACCTCGCCTTTCCGCCACTGATCGACCAAGTACGAACGAGATCTGTCCTTGCCTACCCGCCTCTTGAGCTCTTCCCACGACCAATTGGTCTTTGTCAGAACGTAGCTCAGCCACACGTCTCCCCGCAGGCGCTGCCACGGCCCCGGATCAAACTCAAATCCCTTCAGATGCTTGCCAAGTTCTTCAGAAAAGCTGAGCCGACGATTGCGAAATATCGCAGGCAGTTTTTTGCGCGTAACTTCTAGCAACATGGTAGGCCTCCTTGGGGTACGGTTGGAGTATGCCAAAAGTGCGCAAAGGCCTTTGGAATACGCAGGATAAGACCAATGGTCGCAAAGTCGCGTGAAGAGCGGATCCTCGACCACTACGGCGAGCTTCTCACCGCCGCCGACGTGGCCGAAGTCTTCCGATACTCATCAGCCGCAGCCGTCCGGCAAGCTCATGCCGCGGGACGCCTTCCTGTCCTGCTTCGCCAGTTCCCTAATCGTCGCGGATGGTTCGCCTCTGCGGCATCTGTCGTGGAGGCCCTCAATCAGCTTGATGATGGCGTTGGCGAGCCTGGGCCATCCGGATGGCGGCCCGATGAAGACTGAAACTTCGACGCCCTCGAGAAGACGGGCGGATGCTTCACAACCAAATGGGGAGGATCTGCAATGACCGGATAAAAGAAACCCATCGACAGGAGGCCTGACGACGGGCTTCTAGCAGTGGCCGAAACCACCGATTGCACTCACAGTATCAGCCTCTGCTGACATCACGTCAAGCCTCCGATTTTCTCTATAAATCAATGTATTCGCACGATATGTCGTGCGACAAGGAGATTCATCATGCTTGCGAATCCACTAATAGCCGATGTTCACGATACTGTGGCGCAGTTCGGCCTGCCAGATTTAGGCCGGCGATACGTCGATCGAGCGCTGGACGAGGG
>NZ_JBATKE010000175.1:0-2760 GCF_049669105.1 Eudoraea sp. | reverse complement strand
GGTGATGTGCCAGATGGCTATTATGTGTATAAATCCAATACCTATAATGTTTGGAATTTTATGCGGGGCTACACCAAAACGGGTGTTGAAGCCGCTGCAAAACGGATTAAGGACAACCTAAAAGTGTCTCCCTTATCGCAAAAAGACAATCCACCAAAAATGGAATTCAAAAATATGTCTGGGGTTTATTACAACACAGTTGCGCCAAACGACTATACATTTTTCGAAGACCTAAACCAAATCATCCAGGAAGAACCAGAAGGTTTTTACGATGCAGAAAATTTAGGAATTCTACGATCATTGGGTATTGAAAAAGGTCAGCCTTTTAATCCGGATGAGCGCATGAAGAAATTGATGTCTGAAGCGGTAGATATCGGAAACGCCTATGCCCGTGCCAATACAATTGAGCCACGCGATCCGGGTCACTATTACTATCCGGAAACCAAAAGTGAATGGGTAATGGCTTTTGCTGATAATGATTCTTACTTTTTAAAAGATGGTGCGCGCCGCATGGACTCAAGGCTGTGGATGCATTTTAATGCGGTAGTTGTTACACCGGCTATGGCACTCACAAAACCCGGAGCTGGGTCTCAATATGCGATTGCTGGTATGGCAGGTGATCATACACCACTTGATGGTGCCAAGACTTACAAAATGCACTTACCTCCTAATGTGCCTGTAAAAGACAATTGGTCAGTTACTATTTACGATCCACAAACAAGATGTATGCTTCAGACGGATCAACCATTTGCTGGCATTAATAGCTTGACAGGCAAGGTGAAAGAAAATAAAGATGGATCTATAGATGTTGTTTTTGCGCCTACTTTACCTAAAGGTGTTGATGAAGGCAACTGGATACAAACCATTCCCGGTAAAAGTTGGTTTATCCTGCTGCGTGCTTATGGCCCACTAGAGCCATGGATAGATAAAACATGGAGACCAGGAGAATTGGAGCTTATGAAATAAGAATAGTTTGGTTGAGTTTTTGGTCGGGTGAGCTGTATGGTATGTAAAAGCAGTTAAGTGAAAAAGGAATGCCGCTCATCCGATTTTAATTTTTTAAGATTGAGAATATGAATATTTAAGTACGAGTATGAATTTGAGTATTATTAATTAGTTCAATTGATGTAAACTAAAATTATGACATATAATTATAGTTATTTGTCTTTCACTTTATTAATGACAGCGTTCTTATGCAGCAATCTTGCTTTTGCGCAAATCGATACGGATACCCTTTCGCAGAATGTCATAGAAAATGTGTATAAAGAAGTTCCGAATACAGTGAAAAAAGATAGTACAAAAAGGACGTCCTTTAGTGCTTATCCTTATGTGTTCTATACTCCGGAATCAAAATTTGCCGGAGGAGCAGGTGGAATTTATATATTTTATACAGGTCAGGAAGAAAACTTAAAACCCTCCAAAATTGGCTTTGGAGGCTACTACTCTACTAATAAACAGTATAAACTTAGTGTTAGTCCTAACCTATATTTTTTCGAAAACAAACTATATATAGAAGCACCTACAAGTTTTGGCTTTTTTGTGAATAAATTCTGGGGCATTGGCGATAATTCGCCCAAGTCAGAAACCGCGTCCTTCTCAATGGAGTCTTTTACTTCTACCGTTACCGTTCAGGTACCACCTAAACTGTTTTCTGCGGATAGAACAGGCTTAATATTCGACTACGACAAAACAAGCATTGTAGATACCCTAGAGAATACTCTGATAAGTAATGATTCTGTGGTTGGCAATGATGGAGGTGAATCTATTGGAATTGGCACGGATTTACTCTGGGACTCCAGAGATAATCTTTTCTTTCCAAACAATGGCAGTTATCAATATTTTAAAGTAGTGGTATATCCAAATGGGTGGGGAAATTTTAATTACTCCCAATTACAATTAGATGTAAAAGCCTTTAAGGCGATAAGTCCGGACCATGTATTCGCCTTTAACTTTTATATAGAATCTGTTATTGGTGATACCCCCTTTTATAGGCTGCCGGCAATAGGAGGTCCAAGTAGAATGAGAGGTTTCTTTAGCGGTAGATACCGGGATAATTTCTATGGTATGATGCAATTAGAATATAGACAATATGTTTGGAAAAAATTTGGAATGGTTGCTTTTGGTGGGCTAGGTAATGTGTCTGAAAATATTCTTACCTATAATTTCAGCACTATGAAGTATAGTGGAGGAATTGGACTTAGGTATTTATTTAATAAAAAAGAAAAAATAAACTTAAGAATGGATATTGGTTTTGGAAGTGACGGAAGCCGTGGTATCTATTTCGGAATTCAAGAGGCCTTTTAAGCATCAAGAAATAATGAATTAAAAATAATAATTGAAAATTAATTATGAATCTTAAAAATGAAAAAATGAAAAAAATAAATTATGTAAAAAGCATACTCTTAGGTGTGTTTTTAGTCGGAACGTTTTTGTCTTGTAAAGACAATACAACAACAGAGCCTTCTGAGAAAGCAGAAACAACCGCGTCTGCGGTAACTCAGAAATACAAAATGACCACTGAAATACCGGAAAATGTTATTACACCAGATGTGGTGGAGACAAGCATTGGCACGCTAAAATTCAATGACGGATTTCCTACAGAAGAAACAGCGCAGAAAGTATGGGACAATCTTGATTTTGTCCGCGCCGTTGAAGCTATGATTATGACGACACCTGCGGCTTCGCTGGTAGGTTTCCGTCAAGGTATCCGTGATTTTGGGCCGGACAATGAAACCATGATTATTTGGGAAGGTCGCCTGG
>NZ_JBATKE010000174.1:0-6310 GCF_049669105.1 Eudoraea sp. | reverse complement strand
TGGTAAGATTTGGGGAAAAAGGCAGGTGCAAACCTGCCTTTTTATTTTATATGCCCTCTCCAAATATCTCCTTTCACATATAATTCAACTTTACCCCTTTTATAATAAAATATCAGGTAGCGCATTTCAACCGATTAAAAAGAAGTTTAGCCAAAATTTTAATGAACACCAATACTATTAGTTTACATTTGGAGGACCATAGCATAAGTAGGTTAAGTTCATGGTAAGATTTGGGGAAAAAGGCAGGTGCAAACCTGCCTTTTTTATTTCTGATTCTCAGTAAATTATAACTTCTAAAGTCAATATTTTTCTTCCTGATCCAGCCTGTAGCATTAGTTGAAAGCCTAAAATTTACCAAAATTTCTTTGTTATTTCTCACAATACCAGTAATTTAGTAATGCCATAGCATAAGTAGGTTAAGTTTATGGTAAGATTTGGGACGAAAAGGGTGGAGGCTTCTCCGCCCTTTTCTATGGAATAAAAAAACCTCCTTAAGTAATTAAGGAGGTTTAATTTCAAATAAATTTTGAATTAAAGTCTAATTGTTACTTACATATTTGAACTGTACAACTCAGCAACTTTATCCCAGTTGATAATATTAAAAAAGGCACTAATATAATCTGGCCTTCTATTTTGATAATTTAAATAATAGGCGTGTTCCCAAACATCCAACCCCAAAATTGGGTGGCCTCCACATCCGGTTCCAGGCATCAATGAATTATCTTGATTTGGTGTTGAGCAAACTTCTACCTTGCCTCCCTTATGTACACAAAGCCAAGCCCAACCAGACCCAAATCTTGTCGCCGCAGCTTTGCTGAAAACTTCCTTAAAGGCATCAAAAGAACCAAAGGCCTGATTGATAGCTGCAGCAAGGTCTCCGCTAGGTTCACCTCCGCCATCAGGGGACATTATTTCCCAATATAAGGAATGATTGTAATAACCTCCTCCATTATTGCGGACCGCACGATTGGACATGTCTAAATTTTTCAATATATCTGTAATAGATTTATTTGCAAGATCTGTGTTTTCAATGGCCGCGTTAAGATTCGTAGTGTAGCCATTGTGATGCTTTGTATGGTGTATCTCCATAGTTCTTGCGTCAATATAAGGTTCTAATGCATCATATGCATATGGTAGTTTTGGTAATTCAAATGCCATTTCTAAACGTTTTAAGTTAATAATTAGAGTCACTCAAAGTTACTCTATTTAACATATATATTGGCCTAATTATTTGTTAAGAACTCTTTAAGATTATGTAATTTGCAATAAAAAATTAGTGCAGAGCAGCTCATTTAATATCTACAATGCTTCGGCCGGATCGGGGAAAACCTTTAAACTGGTTCAAGAATATCTAAAAATTGCACTTTCCACAGAAAATTCAAATAGTTTTAATCAAATCCTAGCAATCACTTTTACCAATAAGGCTGCCAACGAAATGAAAAGTCGCATTCTTGATAGTCTATTCGAATTTAGTCATCCTGAAAATCCTGAAAAAACTTCCACCTTATTTCGATTATTAGCCAAGGATCTAAATATTGAACATGATCATTTACAAAAAAGGGCTAGCATCACATTAAAGCAAATCCTGCATAATTATGCTTTTTTTGATATATCGACCATCGATAAATTCACACACCGGCTTATTAGAACCTTCGCTAAAGACCTTAAAATTCCTCAGAATTTTGAAGTTGTATTGGATACTGACCTTTTATTAATCGAAGGAATTGATCGGTTAATAAATAAAGCCGGAACGGATAAGGTTTTAACAAAAGTTCTGATCGACTTTGCTTTGGAAAAAATTCAAGACGATAAAAGTTGGGACATAGCGTATGACCTTACTAAAATGGGTAAATTGTTATTTGAGGAAAATCAATCTTATCATCTTGACCTATTAAAAAACAAAAGTCCTCAGGATTTTTTAATTCTCAAAAAATTAATTCAAAAAAGAATCACCCATATAGAGGATGAAGTTAAAGACCTTGCAAAGCAAGCTTCAGAAACAATAGCCGAATCCGGTATTGATTTGGAAGTATTTCCCAGGCAAACCTTGCCCAACCATTTTACTAAAATTTATGACTTGGAATTTAATCCTGCTAAACTTTACAGTAACCAATTAGAAAATAATTTAAAGGAAGGTAAAATTTTTAAATCAGGATTTCAGGCTCCTAATACGGAATTGGTATTCGTCCTTCAAAAATATTTTTTAGAAATTAAAAAAAGGATCTATGATAGAGCCTTTTTACGGAATGCTTATTTAAATATTGTGCCGTTAACAGTTTTAAATGCCATCCATCAAGAAATTAAAACAATTCAGTCAGAACGGGATCAGATACCAATATCCTCATTTAATACGATTATTTCAGATGAAATACGTAACCAACCCGCACCCTATATTTATGAACGATTGGGCGAAAAATACCGTCATTACTTTATTGATGAATTTCAAGATACTTCACAAATGCAATGGGAGAATCTCGTTCCTTTAATAAGTAATGCACTCGAAAGCGAAGATGAACAGGGCAATATGGGTACCTTATTATTGGTTGGCGATGTAAAACAAGCCATCTACAGGTGGCGTGGTGGACGCGCAGAACAATTTCTGAACCTGATTAACAAAGAAACAAATCCTTTTGTGGTAGAACCACATATCAGAACTCTGGAAACAAATTATAGAAGCCGAGAGGAGATTGTAAAATTCAACAACGCCTTTTTTACAGTTACCAGTCCTTTCCTTGCTAGTCCGCAATACAATTCACTTTTTACGGATGGAAATAAACAAGATTTTACTGATAAAGTAGGTGGATATGTAGATTTGAATTTTATTAAAATGCCCAAGGAGAATAAGGATTTAGAGTATTGTAACGAGGTTTTGAGAGCAATTAAAGATGCACGCGTCGATAAGTATAATTATGCTGACATATGTATTCTCACAAGAAAACGAAAGCATGGTATAATTTTAGCCGATTTTCTTATAGAACAAAATATTCCAATAATTTCTTCTGAGACACTTTTGCTGAAGAATAATCCAAAAGTCAACTTTCTAATCAATTTATTAAAGCACATTAACGCACCCGAGGATTCAGAAATTTGCTATGAGGTTCTATATTTTCTTGCCTCAAACAGAGAAAACAAACATGAGTTTATTCAAAAATATATAAACGATTTGCCATCTCTACTAAAAGAGGGTTTCAACTTTAACATGGAACAAATAAGGTATACCTCTTTATATGATGGCCTGGAATGCGCAATAAAACAATTTAAGCTGGTTGAGCATTCAGATGCTTACCTGACTTACTTTATGGATGAAGTCATTGATTCTGAACAAAGGGACGATAACAGTATCGCTTCATTTTTAGACCATTGGGAAAAGAAGAAAGAGAGGCTGAGTATTGTAGCTCCCGAAAATTTAGATGCCGTGCAGATAATGACTATACACAAGGCAAAGGGATTAGAGTTTCCAATTGTCATTTATCCTTTTGCCAACACTAAAATTTATGACGAACTAGAACCCAAGTTGTGGCTTCCTGTTGAGGATTTTGAAGAATTTAAGGAAGTACTGATAAATAAGAAATCAGAAGTTTTACATTATGGAGAAACAGCCAAAACAATTTATGAAGAAGAACAACATAAACTCGAATTGGATGCATTTAACCTACTATATGTAGCACTTACACGAGCTGTCGATAGGCTGATTATAATAACAGAAATGCTTCTTAATGCTAAGAATGAATTTAGATTGGATAACTATTCCGGATTATTTATCCACTTTTTAAAAGCACAAGGAATTTGGGATATAAATAAAGTCAGATATTCCTTTGGATCAGCTGAATTAAAGGAACAAGAAAGACACCTCCCTAAAGCGCAACCTCATATTCCTTTTATATGTACTCAAAAGAATGATGCCAATTTTAATATCATTACACAGTCTGGCAATCTTTGGGACAGCAAAAGAGAAGAAGCAATTATAAAAGGCAACGTAATACACTATGCACTGGGACTTATTAAAACCGAGAGCGATATTGACTCCGCAATTGCCCATATGATCAGAAAAGGAGATCTTAAAGTTGAAGAGGGGGCTCAAATAAAAGAAACAGTGCAACAAATCATTTGGCATCCTAAACTGAAATCGTTCTTTACAGCTGAAAATAACGTTAAGAATGAAAGTGAAATTATAACAGAAAATGGCCTAATTTTGAGACCGGATCGCATGGTGTTTAATAATAACAAGGTCACAATAATTGATTATAAAACCGGGAAAAAAGCTCAAAAATATTATGAACAATTATACACCTATGCCGATGCACTGAAAACCATGGGATATTTAGTTGAAAATAAGATAATAGTCTATATTGATAAAAAAATTACACCAGAATTCATTAATTAGTTATGTACGGAAAAATTAAAGAATATTTAAAAGAAGAACTTAAGGGAATAAAAGACGCAGGACTTTATAAAGAAGAACGCATAATTACTTCGGCTCAGGGAGCAGTGATTAGAGTTTCCAGCGGACAGGAAGTAATAAATTTTTGTTCAAACAATTATTTAGGTTTATCCGCTCATCCCGAAGTAATCAGAGCAGCCAAAGAAACCCTTGATAGCCATGGCTTTGGAATGTCTTCAGTACGTTTTATTTGTGGCACCCAGGATATTCACAAGGAATTGGAAGACAGAATTGCCAAATTCTATGGTACAGAGGACACCATATTATATGCCGCGGCTTTTGATGCCAATGGTGGTGTGTTTGAACCATTGTTTTCAGAAGAAGATGCAATTATATCAGATGCCCTAAATCATGCGTCGATAATTGATGGTGTTAGATTATGTAAGGCCAAGCGATATAGGTACGCCAATAGTGATATGGTTGATCTGGAAACTAAATTAATACAGGCTAATAAAGATAAGGCTCGTTTTAAAATAATTGTTACAGACGGCGTATTCTCTATGGACGGCTTATTGGCGCCATTGGATAAAATATGTGATCTGGCAGAAAAATATGATGCCATGGTAATGATAGATGAATGCCATGCAACCGGATTTATAGGGGAGACCGGGAGAGGTACTTTGGAAGAAAAAGGGGTAATGAACAGGATAGATATTATTACCGGAACGCTGGGCAAAGCTTTAGGTGGTGCAATGGGTGGTTATACAACGGGTAAAAAAGAGATTATTGATATTTTAAGACAACGATCCAGGCCATATTTATTTTCTAACTCACTTGCCCCGGCAATCGTTGGAGCTTCTATTAAAGTATTTGAAATGCTTGAAACGGATACCACTTTAAGAGATAAGCTGGAAAAAAATACAAAATACTTCAAAAAAGGAATGCAAAAAGCCGGATTTGATATTATTGATGGCGATTCAGCAATAGTACCTGTAATGCTCTATGACGCCAAATTATCACAAAAAATGGCAAATATGTTGCTTGAAAATGGTATTTATGTTATTGGTTTCTTTTATCCCGTGGTTCCCAAGGATAAAGCGAGAATACGGGTGCAATTGTCTGCTGCTCATGAAATTGAGCATTTAGACAAAGCCATCAATGCTTTTATAAAGGTGGGTAGAGAGTTAAAAATTATCTGAATCCTGGTTTTAACCTTAAAAAAGCCTTAAAAAAAATAGGAAATTGATTTTGTTAATAATTTTTAACAACTTACATTTGCAGCTAAATAAACACTTAAACTTAAAATTTTGAACATGAAACAGCTTAGCAGATTATTAGTTGTTGGCCTATTAGTATTGGCCTCTAACAGCATACAAGCGCAAGATGAAGATAATCCTTGGCAAATTGGATTTGGAGTAAACGCAGTTGACTTTTATCCAACAGGTAAAGTAAGTTCATTCGGTAACGAATTCTTCAATGCCAATGATCACTGGAACATCCTGCCATCCATCTCTTATGTTGGAATTACCCGTTACGTTGGTGATGGTATCTCCGTTGGCGTTAGAGGTTCTTTAAACCGTATTAAGAAAATTGGTGACCTTGCAGTTGACGATTTGTCTTACTATGGCTTGGATGGAACTATTAAATACAATTTTATAAAAAATACAACTATTGATCCCTTCGTTGAATTTGGAGGTGGTTATAGCTGGGTTGCTGATATTGGAGCCGGTACTATTAATGGAGGTATAGGTGCCAATGTTTGGATGAACGATAACATTGGTTTCACTCTTCAAACACAGTATAAGCACTCTTTTGAAGACTATTTACTTCCACATTTCCAACATATGTTGGGACTTTCCATAAAATTTGGTGGATCTGATACAGATGGAGATGGAATCTATGACAAAGACGATGCTTGCCCAGAAGTAC
>NZ_JBATKE010000173.1:0-6879 GCF_049669105.1 Eudoraea sp. | reverse complement strand
AGGTCATGATTAAAGGCATCTTCATCAAAACGGATCATATCAAAATTACGCCCGTGGTGATCACTGTGACATTCAAAACAATCCTTTTTAACTACACTGGAATTGGCGTGATATCCGTCTTTTTTATTGATCAGGGATTGTATTTCCTTATGACACTCCAGGCATTTCTTGTCAGATACTTTGTCCCCAAGATCATGGCATAGCGTGCAATTGCTCATCCCTTCAAGATCTGCATGAGATTGAGACAGGTCACCGGGTGATATTTGGCCATAACCGACGGTGAGACTAAAAATAAAAAGGTAAATGGTATGTTTAAATCTGTTATTCAATCCATTTATTTATAAGATTTCAGGATATGACCAAAACGTTTGGTTATCTCTATCCCTGCATTTTGTAAAAAACTAGTAGGTAATTCCCCACCTGCAAAAATGTATACAAGATCATTTTCGATTTCTGTAGCTGCGTTTCCTTCAATGCTCATCAATACACTTTTATCATTTATAGATACCAGGTTGGAGTTATATATGACTCGGATCGATTGATCAGCTATGGCCTGCTCTATTTTTTCTCTGTTTTTGGGTTTTAGCCTGGAGAATTTATCTTTTCTATATGAAAGGATTACTTGATTCTTATTTTGTAATAATAAAAGCGCAGATTCAATAGCTGAATCGCCTCCGCCCACAACAATGATTTTCTTCTCCTCTATCCGTTCAGGTTCAAGCAATCTGTAGGCTACATTCTGTGAATCTTCGCCCGGAATACCAAGTTTTCTGGGTGTTCCTCTTCGACCAATAGATAACAGTACCTGGTTACAAACATATTCAGTACCCTTATTTGTTACGATTTTAAAGGTTTCGCCTTCTATAGGAGTAATACTTTCAACCTTAGTGTTTTCAAGAATTTCCAAATTTTGTTCAGAAATGACTTTCTTCCATAATTGAAGCAATTCGTCCTTGGAAGTATCGTATAGTTTGGCCTTCCCATAAAGTGGTAAATCCATGGGAGAAGTCATTACAATTTTTGCCCTTGGAAATGTGTAAACTGTTCCCCCGAGGGAATCTTGTTCTAATGTTATACAAGTTAATCCCTGCTTTTTAGCCTCAAGAGTTGCTGAAATCCCCGCGGGGCCGGCACCAATTATTACTACATCTAAAACATTTTCTTTAGATGGTTTTTTCTGCTTTGCAATATTTTCCATTGCCTGCTGGCCCTGTTCTACGCTATTCTTTATCAATCCCATTCCTCCTAATTCTCCGGCTATATACATTCCTTTGATATTAGTCTCGTAGTCTTCACTGACGTGAGGAAGATCCACACCTCTGGATTCTGTTCCTATACGGAGGGATATGGCTTCAACGGGGCATGCGTGAAAGCAGGCGCCATGTCCAACACAATTAGAAGTGTTAATTACGGTTGCAATGCCATTAGTTATTCCTATGATGTCTTTTTCGGGGCATGCGGTGATGCATGCACCACTGCCAATACATGAGATAAGATCTATATGCGGATGCAGGGAGATGGGTTCAAATAATCCTTCTTCCTTGGCAACAGCAACTTTTTTTACCGTCTCAAGCGACTTTTTACTTTTTCTTCTCAGATAGAAGAATACGGTGAAAGCGCAAAGAACAAGCACTATACCATACACTATTAACTGTTCTAAAAATACCTCATCCATCAGAAAATCCATTTATAACCAAAGGCAAGTGTAACCGCTACATGAATGACCACAATAATGAGCATAATCAAAGCAAAGGGCATGTGTGCTACGTGCCAGTATTTAAAAAGTTTTTGCATCATTTGTAATCTGCCTATTTTATTTGAAAGTACTATTTCCTTTTTTACCATTTGTAATATAGCATTCCTGTCTTTTTTGGGCAGGTCCTTGCGGCCCAGCACTTTTTTTAAATACCCAAGTTTTTTCCGGTTGTCAATGGTGTTTTCTTCACTCATCAAATCAGTAACAATAGTGATTGTATTCGACTCCAGATTAAATCGCTGATGGAGCACCACCGCCAAATCGGTTTTCAAATGCTGAAGTTCGTTCATGCTCAATTCCCGGCCTTCAATTGTTCTTGGAATCTGGTTATAGATAAATCTTCCAATTACCCCGCTAAGGACTACCGCCACCATGCTCCAAAAGGCAACGGATACAATGCCTCCAAATTTAAATGCGGTGTGAAAAAGCACCAGAATAGGGCCAAGGGTGCATAAGAAAATATGAAATTCAAGAAGGTATTTAAGTCTTATTTGTTTAGCTAAAAAATTATAGCGTTTCCTGGCAATGTATATCACTACTCCAAAGAGGATCATAAATGTACCGATAATACCCAAACCCTGGCCATATATGCCACTTGGTTTAAACCAATTATGTCTGGGGTGATAAAACCGCTCTTCCAATGAAGTATCATAGTAGGTGTACCCTGTATAAATTAAATACAGGGTAACTACTAAAACTATTATAGCCATAGTAGTGAGATAGGTTATGTGAACTGTTTTTTTCAAACTAATATCAGTTAATACTTTGGACGACTTATTTAGTAACGACCTAATAAAATAAAAATTGGATGGTTTAGGTCAAAATATGATTTTATATAAATTACATCAAAAACAAATTTTTTTTTCAAGTATTGGTTGTACAGGATATTAACTAATAGGACCTTAGATTAGTATTTTTATTTCCTTCTAAATAAACAAGAGCCCTTTATTTTCATATCAATTTCTCTCTTTAAAACCCAAGAGAAGGGTAAGTTAACTACCAATGAGGTTAAAAATAAACACGGAACGTTGCATTAGGGGTTATCCCCAAAGAATTCTGGATAATGGCTTCTACTTCACCTAAAGTAGTTATCCGATAAAAGATGTTAATGTCGTTCTTTGTATCAAACAAATTCCAGACAGATAACCCAAGATTGGCCCTGGTTTTTTTCCCCAGTTTAAAATTATAAATGGCAGAGAGGTCCACGCGCATATAATCTTCCAATCTTTGTTGATTTGTTTGATCATAATTAATGCTATCATCATTAATTGGTGTATCCGGATTGGGTTGTGTATATGGTTTTCCTGACCGCCAATTTAAGCCTGCAGCAAAGCGAAAATGCTTCAGGGTATAGGTTGTACCTAATGACAAGGCATGAGGGATATCAAAATTACTAGGAAAACTGGTCTCGGATAATTCAGGAAAGGAATATTCATTTTCCAGATAGGAATAACTTAACCAAACATTTGCATCGTTAAATTTCTTACGTACTAGAAAATCCATGCCTAGAGCGGTATAGCTGCCAATAGACTTTATAAATTCGAACTGGTTCTGAAAACCCTGGCTTTGTGATGTAATACCGTCAACTGCCTTATAGAATCCCACAGTATTAATTAACCATCCATTTTGATTATAACTCAAGCCAAGAGAACCCTGTTTACTCTTAATAACCGGGATATCACTATTATCAGATAACTGCCAGCGGCGCTTTTCTATACCTAAAAAATCATTTTGAAAATTGATGATTTGAGAAGTGTTTTGGTGCTTAAACTCTCCTAACAGCTCAAGGTTAAAACAGTTTAAAAAGCGATGATTGAAACTAACGCGGGGTTCCCACAATTGCTTGCTAAATTTATCCAGGTAGTTAAATCGGAGCCCTAAATTAAGTTTAGTTTTCCTATTTGCCGAAATAAAATCGAGTTCGGTGAATATGCCTTGGGTACGAAGCACATTCGCGATAAGCCTTCTAAAAACAGGATCGTCCACATCGTCAAGATTGGTTACCTTGGTTTCTACAAAGTGATATCCAATCACCCAATTCAAGCGTTCGCTAACGTGATAGGTGCCACTAATTCTTGCTCCTGTTTCTGAGACCTTATTTTCCTGAAGAAATCTCTGATCGTTTAAAATATTTGCATTTATTGCCTTGAGTTTATAATCTGATTCATAGATGTTCAACAGGGTACTAAAAGAATTACTCCAGGTCCTTTTATAACGCAATCCCCCTGCAATACTATTTTGATTTAAACTACTTTGCCTGGTCTCAACCTCACTGTTTAATATTTCATTTTCATTAAATACCAGCTCATTGTTGGCATTGATAAAGTTTAATTGTATTTCATCTTTTTCTGAAGGTTTATATAACCAACGCATAGAAGCATCATAAAAATCAGAGCTAATATCCGAATTGTTGGTATTGTCTTCTACCTCTGTATCTTGTGATATCCTGTCAAAATACTGAGTATAGGTAGGGGTTTCAATAAAATCACTGATAGATTTTCTGGCCGCTAACTGAATGGACGAATTGTTCCCCAAAGGGATATCTGCAAACCCATTTGCATCAGTAAAATTGATTCCAATATTTGCTTTAAAGGTTGGATTAATGCTTTGCTCAGTCGTCATGGCAATAGTGCCAGAAACACCGTCAGTATAGGAGCTGGGGGTGCCATTTTTTTGAAGCTTCACCTTTTGCGTTATTTGTGGATTATACATGGAGATTAATCCGAAAAAATGACCTGATTGGTACATCTTAATATCGTCCCATAATATGAGATTCTGATCGTTGGTTCCACCACGAATATTAATGTTGGAAACAGTTTCATTTATACTTATAATGCCGGGAAATGCCTGGATAGATTGAAGTACATCACTTTCTATAAGCCCTGGCAATATGCTAAACTGATTGAAGTCTATTTCAAAAGAACCATTATCGAGTTTATCAATACCTCTGATCAAATAATCGTAAAGTATAATTTCTGATAGCTGTTGTCGATTGGGAATCAGGTAGATAACGCCACAATCTTCTTTTTTGAAAAAAGCATAACTTCTGTCTAGTGTCTTGTAGCCTAGATGGCGTATATAAAGGGTTTCATTTTCATTGTTAATATCAATTTTAAAAAACCCTGTTTCATTCGTAAGTGCAGATACTCGCCCGGCCTGTACAGTACAAAAGGCAATTGGTTCTCCTGTATCCTTATCCCTGACATAACCACAAAGTTCAGCACTGGATTTTTTTATTGAGATAAACTTGTTAGGCAAAGTAGAAAATTGTAAACCAGTTTGTTGCTCCAGATATTTAATGTTTTCTTCGAACGTCAGCTCTTTATTAGGTTCTGGAATGATAATATTTTCAATGGTTTCGGAGGCATAATTAAATTGATAACCATACCGCTCTTGTAAATCAGTCAAAATGTTAATCAATAATTTTGTTTCAGCAATTTCCTGTGCCGAAATTCTGAAGGCAGAAAGGGCCACTAAAAGAGTTATAAACAGGAGGTACTTACTTTTCACTAGGATAAAGGATAACGTTGGTGGATCCATCCATCCTGTATTTTAGATTTAGGGGTTGAGTAACAGATTTCAGAGCATTATCCAAATTATTATGAATGAAACCACCCGTAAATAAAATTTCAGGTGATACTTGATCAAGTACAATTTTAATACTGTATTGTCTTTCCAATTCGGCGATAACATGGCTAATTGGCATCCTGTGAAAACTGCTAATGTTTTTTAGCCATGTAGGATATTCACTGGTATTTTGACTTTGGGTTATTTTTCCTTCTGAAAACCGAATATTGTCGCCGGCCCTCAATTCTTCAGATAAAGTTTTGGTTCTAACATTTACGATGCCTTCATAACACGTCACTTCAAAAAAAGCATCTCTTTGCTTAATATTAAATTGGGTGCCTACAACAGTTACAATTCCTTCGGTTGTGATCACATCAAATGTTGAGCCTTTGGCAACGGTAAAAAATGCCTCTCCTACCAGATTTATCTCCCTTTTTTGTTCCCATTTGCGCTTGCTGTATTTGACCTCAGATTGGGCGTTAACCATCACTTTAGAAGCATCCGGTAATTCTATTTCAATTTTTTCACCAGCAATAGTTTGCACTTTGATTGTATTATTGAAAATAAATATACTGTAGATGGCAATTCCAACAACAAAAACGCTCGCAATTCGCAATAGCGGTTTTATCCAGGATAATTTTCGTACTGGTTTTTGATTTGTTTTAAGTCGTTTTTGAAATGTATCAAAAGTAGACACCGAGGAAAATTCAGAAGCTTTAAACTGCCGGGCATTATCGAGGATAGCAATGAGTTGTGGATAGTCTTCCAGTGCTTCAAAAGCCTTTAGTTCCTTCTCAGTAAGCTGGTTGGCCAGCCATTTTTCTATCAAATATTCTTTATCCATAAAACACGCTTCTTACATATATAACAACTAAGTGTCATTTTTTCCTGATTTTAAATCTTAAATCCTACCAGTTCATTTTTTAAAATACTAAATGCCGTATAAATCCTGTATTCCACAACTTTGCGTGTAATACCCAGCATTTCAGCAATTTCTTCATGCTTTTTACCTTCAACTTTGTTAAGCATAAAGGCAACCCTCTGTTCTTCGGAAAGCCTTGAAAGTGCCTGCTGATACTTTTTGAAATACTGCTCTTTTTCCATGAGAAATTCTGGAGTTTCATGAGTATAGTCTTTTGGCTTTAACTTTTGGTGGCGCAACACCACTTTCTGATGTTTTATTTCATTCAACATCATATTGTTGGCTACTTTGTACAAAAAGGCCTTTGCCATACTCATTTTAACCTTCTTACAATTTTCCCATAACTTAACAAAGGCATCCTGCGCTTTATCATTTGGATTCAACTCTTCTCCGTATTTGTAGTATAAGAAATTATGAAGATCCTTGGAATATTTATTATAGATACCCGAGAATATTTCCTGTTCACAAATATCTTTATGTAGTTCTTTAGGCAAGCTGGTTCAATTTTTTTCTTCTAATGTAAAAATAATTTTTTACAAAAAATTTCAGGAGTTTTCAGAAGTTGGTTGTTTTACTATTAAACGCTATTAACCTTAAAACTTAATTTACTATGAAAAAGACCCCTAAATTACTA
>NZ_JBATKE010000172.1:0-1757 GCF_049669105.1 Eudoraea sp. | reverse complement strand
GAAATGAGTATAGATACTTCAACTACTAAAGAAAACACTGTTGCTCGTTTGTACAAAAACAAGAATAGCCGAGTAAAGAAAGCTTTGTCTTTTACTACAAAAAGAAACAAAGCTAAATTGGCTTAATATTAAATACTTCTGAATTCTTAAAATAGATTTGCAATTAAATGTATTTGTAATAATTGAGTTTACAAATTACTACTGGCTCAGTTTAGCCTCATGATCGTCTAATGCGTTCATAATACCGAAAAATTCATTTGCCCCTTCCTTGCTGGTTAAAGACGTATTTATCATCAAAAATCTGCCTATTCTGGTTGTTGGATCAAAAAACATTAATGAGGACACCCCAGGATCACCACCTGTGTGTCCAATGGCTCCATTGCCGCTATGACCAATAAAGATCCCCATATTGTATTCATCATTATACGGGAATACACTGTCGCGTTCCTCAAAATGCGATTCGTTAAGCTGTTCTTTAAAATACTCCTTGTAACTATCCGGATTCAAAAGAGTTCCTTTGCCCGACTTGGCTTTTATCAATTCTGAAAGATACTTTCCCATATCCTTTGCCGTAGTCCGCATTCCGCCATCCGGATAAGTAATTAATTCATAGAAGGGTAATTCAGATTCTGTGTCAGAGTACAGTTTGGAATGCATAGACAAATCAATCTGATCATAAGACCAGCCTGATGCATCCATCTTTAATGGATTCAGGATGTATTTAAAGGTAAATTCATCAAAAGGAACTCCCGTTGCCAGTTCCAAAACCAAAGCTGCCAGGGTAGCCCCTATATTCGAGTAGTCGAACTTTGTTCCTGGTAATTCCTGTAAGAACCCCTTTTTCTTATAATATTTTCCTTTAGAGTCTAAAATCATTGGCAGAAATTCTAACAAAGTTGTTTTAGAGGAAGGCGGATTAAAAGTCTCATTCAAGTCCTTCAGCTTATTGGCAGCAATGTCATCTTTTAATACATAAGATTTTTTGTCGTAATACCTGGTATCGGTAATTGTTGAAGTATGTGTTGCTAAATGCCTGATAGTAATTTCTTTTTCAGGAAAATATGGGTTGATTACTTTGAAAGGGAGATAACTATTTATGGGATCATCCAATTTTAACTTTCCCAATTCCTGTGCCTTCATTAGTGAAATTCCAATAAAGGTTTTTGAAATAGAGGCTATATTTTGGATTGTACTATCTGTATAAGGTTTTTTTGATGCAACATCCATATAACCAAATCCTTTTTGATAAAGAGGTCCAGACTCGTTCACTAAGGTTACCGTAAACCCATTTATATAGCCCTGACTATATAGGTCATTTAAAGCCTGAGTAAGAGTGTCGGGATAAAGTAGGGCAGGAGGGAATGAAGGCTGTTGAATTACCGTTTTAGGACTATTTTTATTTGTTAACAGTAAGATAAAGAAGAGGCCGACTGTCAAAATTGTCTTCATTGAAGGGTTTTATGGATTTAAATTGATTAGAGATGCAAGCTAAAATAGGCATTTATTGTACTATTTTAAGCGCTAAACAAGCTTAAAATGAATTCTTTTTTTATTGTTTCTCCTATTTTTTATTGTTGAATTGTCTTCCGGTAATCGGTTAAATACACAAAATATCGCTGAGGTGTTTTAAGGTACTGATCCATTCATCGACACTTTTTTGCACTTAATCCAAGTTTTTGCCAGATACCGAAAAATAAGGGTTTTTCGACGAATTACAAGCGGGATGAGATGCACATTGGGCGTTTTATATATATAAA
>NZ_JBATKE010000171.1:0-2567 GCF_049669105.1 Eudoraea sp. | reverse complement strand
GACATTGGTCCAACCGGAATGGATAAAGGAAAAGGTGGTAAGTATTTAATACTACCTCCTGATTATGAAGGTGATGTACCGGAGGGTTATTTCGTATTTAAATCGCCAACCTATCGTGTTTTCTCTTTTGTTCGTGCCAATGCGGCTGTAATTGGTTTTGGCGAAAGCGCTATGGATTATTTCCGTGAAGGTTGTAAGATATATCCTTTAAGTACTGGTCCGCGTGAATGCACCTATACCAATGTTACTGGTGTTCCCATCAATACCTTAGTCCCTGAAGATGCTACAGCATTTGCCTGGATGCATGAATTAATAAATTATGAGCCTGCTGAAGCATTTGGTAAAGAGCGCCTGGGTGAACTGGCTTCTATTGGCATAGAAAAAGGAAAGCCTTTTAATCCCGATGCCCGCATGCAAAAAATATTGGCTAAAGCAGCTGAACAGGGTGTTGCTATGTCGCGCGTAATTGCGTTTAATACGCGAGTTGAAAACTCGAAAGTGTATCCTGATCGCAATTGGGAAAGCCCCTATGTAATTAACAATTCTACTTTCTATCAGAACGACTATATCAACCTTGAGGCACGTACAGTATTTCATTTCACTGCCGATGGTATTACGCCGGCAATGGCCATGCAAATGCCTGAAGGTCTTGGCTCAAGATATCAAACTACCTATAAGGATAGTGATGATAATTTCTTCGACGGCAACAAGACATACAAATTAAATATGCCTCCTGGCGTTCCTGTGAAGCTTTTCTGGTCAGTTACTGTTTACGATAACCTTAATCGCTGCGTAGTTAATACCATGCCTTATCCAAGTATAAGTAGCCAGCAAACGCCACCTCCTGTGACTAATGAAGATGGTTCTATTGATATTTACTTTTCAGTCAAACAACCGGCAGGTGTTGAGAAGCAAAACTGGGTAGAAGTAATCCCTGATCAAGGATTCTTTGTGTACATCCGTTATTACGGTCCACTCAACGCCTTCAACAACAAGACCTGGGTGCCTAATGATGTCGAATTGGTAAACTAATATTCTGATGATGAAATTCTGGAAGGGAAATATCTTGCTACTGATAATTATGATGGGATTCACTGAGCTTTCGGCCCAAAAAGATACTCTTATTATGATTAGTGGCGAGATCCTGACCGGAGAGATCAAATTATTTGATAACGGAGTGGTCACCATTGAAACAAGTTATAGCGACAGCAATTTTAAGATAGAGGGGGATAAGGTAGTACGGATTAGCACCGTTCAGCAATTCGTGATTATTACTGCCCATGGAGATCGCTATTTTGGGACCATCACCACTTCAAAGAACGACCCCTCCATTGTTCTGATAAATGACACTGAAAAAGGTGAGGTGTCAGAATCTTTAGAGGATATCTTGTTCTTAAAAAAGATCGACCCAACCTTCTGGAGCCGAGTTGATTTGTTGATATCAATTGGCTATACACTCACAAAAGCCAACGACAACGAACAGTTCATCGGCAATTTAGAAACAGGCTATGTGTCGAGTAAATTCAAATCAGATTTAAGCTTTGGTATCATCAGGACTTTTCAAGAAAATGATGATAATAGCACCCGTACAAGTCGTACTACAGGTGGATTGGGCTTCCTAATATTTGTTGTTAAGGACTGGTTTGCAGTTGCCAGGGCGGATCTCTTGCAAAGTTCAGAACAGCAGCTAAATCTCAGGGCTATTACCAAAGGGGGTATTGGAAATTATGTAGTGAAAACAAATCGCATGAATTTGGGTCTGGCAGGCGGGGTCGCCTGGAACTATGAGGATTATGACAACCTCACAGCGAAAGGCAGAAATAGTGTTGAGGCATTTGCAGCCCTGGATTACATTATTTTCGACCTTGGCGACCTTGATCTCCTGACAAAAGTTATTGCTTATCCCAGTTTGACAGAAAGCCGTCGATTCAGGACCGATTTTTCCATCAACATAAAGTATGAATTTAAGCGGGATTTTTTCATTAATCTGGGTTTAAGCGGCAATTATGATAACCAGCCGGCAGTAGGTTCATCCCCCACTGATTATGTATTACAGACCACCTTTGGTTGGGAGCTGTAGTTTCTGAAAAGCCAAGGAAAAAAGTAAAAAAAACAAAATAGATTAATTAAGTATTTATAAAACAAAAAACATAAAACAAAAATCATGAAAACACTCAAACATATTTTAAGTTTTGTCGCGATGGTATCAATTACATGCCTGGGCATGGCACAATCCCCCAAAACCAAAATGGTCACACAGCAACCCGTCATGAAAATGACCACGCCTATTCCGGAAAACATCACAACCCCGGATAAAATAGAATCGCCAATTGGAACCTTGGAATTTTTTGATGGTGTACCTAATCGAAAAACCATTGATAATGTATATGAATATGTAGATCGTGCACGTGCAGTAGCGGCCTTTATTAATATGACGCCGGCCGTTTCTCTATACAATCTCCGCAAAGGAAATAGGGATATGAATATGGGCAACAGCAATCAAATATTAATTTGGGAGCAGTTAGGAGATTCTAAGTCATTAGCACTTACCTATAACAACACCTCGC
>NZ_JBATKE010000170.1:0-17064 GCF_049669105.1 Eudoraea sp. | reverse complement strand
CCCTTCCAGGTATTCACGGGGAAAAGAGAAATATTATCCAAATCTATGACCCCGGTGCCTTCAAAGGTGATTTTTAATACAACCTTTGGATTTGTCTCCGTAGCCACAAGGGTAGCAGTATATGTTTCCCAGTCCCTGGCCGCAGGTGTGATGCTGCATTCCCCTAAAACCTGCCCTGTCTCGTCTACAAAATGGATGCGGACCTTTTGAATTTCCAACTTTGAATTTTTGGTCATTAAGGAAAGCCTGTATTTAGCGTTTTTTTTGATGCCCATACCCCGGAAGCCCTCGTTTATTAAAACGTATCCACTATCGTTTTCTATGCTTACCCGGCAGAAATTATTACTGGAAGCATCGGTGCTGGACTTGATTATGTTGGCAATACCAGACTTCTTATTAAAGCCATAGGAATTGCTGTTGGGCTCCTGCCAGCCCATCTTGGGGTTGTCAAATTCAAAGCCCCGGTTTTTGATCATTTCAGCGTACACCCCGCCATCTGCAGCAAAATTGATATCCTCGAAGAAGATTCCATACATAGTGGGTTGAATTTCCGCAATTGAATGGGTGACATCTACTTCCAACTTGGTTTTTTGTCCTTTTGCTGAAATTGAGCATATCAGGAGAATTGCCAATAAAGGATAACAGTTCATTTTAGTCATGACTTTTTCATTTAGGTTTTCGCTTTTGTAAATTGAACCGGCTTAACTTATTTGAGATCAACCAGTTCCAATTATCTGAATCACAAATAAAATTCTATTAAATTTTTAAGTATACCATATAATGAAATACTAGCGTCAAAATAATTTACAACTTTAAATTCTGATTATGCTTTATTCTATTTATACCTATCGACTCTCTCGTCTTTAATAACACCTTGCCAGTTCATTCCAAAAGCAAAGTCATACACATTGCCATTAGAATCTTCATACGGCGACATATCTCTTGGCATATCCTCAAATTGTTCCTCTACCGTTTTCATATTCAAAGGCATTTGAAAAGGTAATAGTGCAGATGGTTCTGCTTCACCCGTAATAATTTCCATCAACGCCTGATCCTGAACTCCCATATGAACAAGAATAGCTGAGGAGCTCTTTTCAATTTCCGAAAATACCATGGGATTGGAAATATTTACAACTACAATAACCGGTTTGTTTCCCATTTTTGATTTGGTTTCGTTTACCATTTTCATGTCGGTAGTATTAATAGCAGTCACGGATTTACCCTTATACGAACGGTTGGTAAAATCTTCTAATGGACTTCCACCTGCCAAACTGGTCTCGCGTGCATCTGTGGCAGTATAGGGTCCATACTGCAAACTTATAGGTACATAGCCATTGCCGCCTTTAGCCAGATCTTCTCTATTATAACCTACCCCGGTATTGGGACTGGTAATTCCAACAAGAGCAAAATCTGCTTCTAATGGTTCCTCTACTACTTCAAAATACTTTGTAACAACTTCCATATTAAAAGGGTGTTCCAACTTCTCCGGGGTCTCCCTTCCAAACCAATTCCTGCTCGCAGCAATATACCTTTGCGGAACATACACTTTTTGCTTCGCTTTTAATGGCAGCGTATTTTCATGGTTTTTTAGCATAATAATTGAACGTAATTGGGCATCAAATCCAGCTTTCATAAATGCTGCATTCCCCACTATTTTTTCAGTTTCTTCGATATCCAGATACGGATTCTCAAAAAGTCCAACCCTAAAAATGTTCATCAGCAAACGAACCGCGGAGCTTTCAAATCGCTGACGCATATATTCTTCCCCATGTTCAGCGACCCCTATTTTATAAGCTTCCAAAATGGGTCCCATATCGTTATTGCCACCAAATTGGTCTACCCCGGCTTCAATTACTTTATAATGGCGCTCGGCCACGGTCATGGTTTCCACCCCCCAGCTTTTGCCTTCAAATAAATCTACAGCGCTTACATCACGGGTGATCCCCCAGTCTGTACAAACCACACCATCAAAACCATATTCGCCCCTTAAAAGATCGGTAATCAGGTACTTGTTGAAGCCATTACCTACTTTATCACCATTCTTGGTATCCTGCCCATAAGAGATGGTATAGTAAGGCATAACAGCTGAAGCCATTTTAGTAGGGCCTTGTAACTTAAAGGCACCTTCAGTAAATGGTTGTAAATGATCTTTTAAATTATTACCCGGATAAACCGCATAGGCCCCGTAGCCAAAATGACCGTCCCTGCCCCCTTCTTCGGGACCTCCTCCAGGCCAGTGTTTTACCATGGCATTCACACTTTGATACCCCCAACCAACTCCATTGTCCGAAGACTGAAATCCGTCTACATATGCCCTGGCCATATCCGTGGCCAAATCCGGGTCTTCGCCCATGGTACCATCAAACCGGTTCCAACGTGGTTCTGTTCCCAGATCTATTTGAGGTGACAACGAAGTAGCAATGCCCAGTGCCCTGTATTCTTTTGATCCAATTTCCCCAAATTGATACATTAGAGCAGGATCAAAAGAAGCTGCGATCCCTAATGTGCCCGGCCACATTGATATTTCACCACCCGCACCCGCATTGAACTCTGCATAGGAATCACTACCATGCCGGGGGTCTGAACTTGAATTGATGGGGATTCCTAGGCCGATTTTTTCCACCAATACCTGTGCATTGTTGTTCCATTTGGCAGCAATAGCCGGAGACTCTACTCTTGTGATGAGCACATGTCGGAGATTGTCTTCCTCCAGAAATTTTAGTTGTGCATCGGAAAGGTCACTTGGTGCCGCACCACTTTCGGCAAATGGTTTACCTCCATAGGTTGCGGGACCAAAAAACCTATTGCCACCTGCCGGAATAGATTGATGTCCACTGTAGAGCATCAAACCGGCAATTTGTTCTAAAGACATTTTCCCCGCCAGGTCTTGGGCCCGCTTTTCTGCGGGTAATCGCCAATCCTCATAGGCATCCAATTTTCCATCCTTGCTCAAATCTTTAAAGGCATAGCGATCAACATTTAATAATTTCACGCCAGAATTGGGGCTATAGCCCAATGTTTTTCCGCCTTCATTTTTTACCAGAGTATAATCACCTTTGTCTTCCTCGGTAAATTTCGGGCTACAAGATATAGACAGCAATACTACGGCATAACAAAATGCAATAACTGATTTTTTTTGTATATCCATGTTTTTAATATTTAAGTACTTTTTATTTGTTGCTTACTAATTCGAATAAATCCTTGTCCAATTGAGGTTTTACTACGCAAGTGTTATCCAAGTGCATGGTAGCTGTATTGGTCGGAGTATATGCCGGCCACTCAGGAATACCATCGTGGTTCGGATTTCCAGTTCTGGCAAAATTGATCCAGGAATTGCTAACTTTCTCCGCTAAAGCATGTGCCGCCGGACCACCACCTGTCATATTTTTACCCCTCTCGATATTGTCAAAGACGAAGGGCAATTCCATACAATGCAAGGATTTATATTTACCATCCCAAACCGGAGATTGCCATGTAAAAAGATACATATAAACCGGTGCACCATCTTGAAGTTTGGATTTTTCGTTAGCCTGATCAACAGCCCCGGGACGGAACATTACGTCCACGTCAATTAAGTCTTTTGGATCTGTATCATTAGGATAAGCATTTTTGACAGCCTTTAAATAGGCATCCGCCTTATCTTTGTATTGTTCCTTTATATGCTCCATTATTTGCTGTTCAGAAGCTTTTACAAACCGCATATTTGCAAAAGGGGCAAATTCGTTTTTTGTTGTTCCCACTAATAAGGGTACTTCTTTGGAAAGATCAAAAGCTTCATTAGAATACAACTGATATGGCAGGTCTTCCCCATCCCGGCTAGGTCCCCAATTAAGTCCAAACCCGATTACAGGTTTACCTTCGGCCTTCATTTTTTCTTCAATCGTCTTTAGCGCTTTGGTACCAGCCGCACTTAAAATTTCAAAAGGGATGTTCTGCAGGCTATCCACCTGATTTTCATTTAATCCAAGATTGGAAATTACCTCTGCTGTAATGGCCTGTGTTTCGTTTTTTTCCAACATTGCAGTACGGAAAGACCCGCTTTGATTGATGGCCTTATGGAAAAGACCCTTGGCTTTAGGCATAGCCATAAGCGTATTTACTTTGGCCCCACCGCCAGATTGTCCAAAAATGGTTACATTACCCGCGTCGCCTCCAAAATTTTCAACATTGTTCTTTACCCATTCGAGTGCGGCCACGATATCTATAATGCTATTATTTGCAGAATGCTTGTATTTATCCCCGTAAGCAGATAGATCTAAAAAGCCTAAAATATTAAGACGGTGGTTAATAGAAACAACCACCACGTCTCCTTTTTTACTTAAGTTTTCTCCATCAGTAGAAGGTAATTCCTGACTGGAACCAGCAGTGAAACCGCCGCCGTGGATCCAAAACAGAACCGGCCTTTTTTTACCATCGTCAATACTTGGCGTCCAGATATTGATTCGAAGGCAGTCTTCATTGGGATATCCCCAGTCATGGTCAAAAACAAACTCAGGTTCATCCCTAACCTGTGTTGTAGGCGTCATAAGTGGCGCCACAGGCCCGTACATGGTTGAACTTCTAACACCTTCCCAGGAATCAGCTTTTGTTGGAGCCATAAAACGCTCTGCTTTGGCATAGGGGATTCCTTTATAGATATAGGTGCCATCGTGTATATACCCTCGTACTTTCCCTGATTCTGTATTAGTCACGGCGATGTTCTCACCGGTAATGACTTCCTGGGCAGAAAGAGAAATGGTCATTAAAAACAGGACCAGGCCCATTAGATGTAGATTAATTTTTTTCATTTTTCTAATATTAGTATTCCTATAAATATTGTTTTATTTAAATCCAATTTTTCTCAATCCTTCATGGCTTATCTTCATGGCTTCAAGTGGTTTCAGGCCATCAAAGGTCATGTCCTGTTCCACCATGTAATATTTCATGCCAGACAGTTTTTTATTTTCAAGGATACGGGCAAAATTAATATTTCCATTACCTACCGGTGCAAACCTGCCTTGCTCATCCATGTCCTTTACATGCCAGATTTTAAAGCGTCCGGGATATTTCTCAAAATAAGCCACAGGATCTGCTCCTGCTTTGGTAACCCAATACAGGTCCATTTGAAAATTTACATATTTGGGATCGCAATGTTCCAGCAAATAATCTATAGGCACAATGCCATCGGAATCTTTTTGAAATTCAAAATCATGGTTATGGTATAGCAATTCAAGTCCGGCGGCATGGCATTTTTCACCAAGGGTATTGACTATTTCGGCAAGATTGGCTGCACCACCTGTCATACTCATAGTTCTGGTTTCACGATCAAAATTAAATAACCCCATAGGAGGCACAGGAATTACAAAATACTTAAATCCCGCCGCTTTAACATCTGCAATCATGGCATCTGCATTCTCCATAGTTACCGTACTCTGATGGCTACTAACAGGTTTTAAGCCTAACTGATTCAATAGTTTTTTGAAATCGCCGGGTGTCATATTGTAGAAGTTACCATCCTTGTAGCCGGCGGCTTCCAAATAGCTGTATCCGGCATCTGACACTGCTTGTAAAGTAGTCTGGGCATCCAACTCCATGGCATCCCTTACCGTGTATAGTGCTAAACCTCCAAATTTTTCTTGTGCATTAACCATAAACGTCCCGGACAAAAGAAAAACGGAGAATAGGAGTTTTAAGGTTGTTTTAGTCTTTAATTTTTTCATTATTGTTTTTTAATATTCGTTATGATGCTATATAATTATATTCATTCTGTTAATTGAAACTGTACAAATAAGGTGCTTTATGTGCTTTACCCTGAAATAGTTTTTCATGACGTTGCAGAATATCCATTGCCAGCATTTTGCGTTGAAAACTGGTTCGACGCAGTTTTTCTCCTAAAATAGCTTCGTATACCTGCTGCAATTGCTTCATGGTAAATTTAGGAGGCAACAGATTCATGCTTATTAATTTTCTATCCAGATTAACTCTGAGTACTTGCAGTGCTTTTTCCACGATTTCCTGATGATCCATCATTAAGGGAGGCAGTTCATCAATGGCATACCAATTAATACTGTCGGAAAGTGCATCGGGTTTTGGATTTACTTCATCATAATTGATTAAAGCGTAATAAGCCACTGAAATAAAGCGGTCGAACATCCAGTAGTTCTCTTTCACTTCAAAATTATTTTCCGTTAAAATTTTTCTCATCGTCTTAGGTGCCGACCGTGAAATAGTACCAAACGTATGAAACTGTTCCAAATAAATATTATCCAATCCGGTTCGTTCCCTTAGACCCCTTTGTACGGCATCATCCAAGTTTTCAGTTCGCTTTACGAAGCCACCCGGGAGGGCGAAGAAATTCGTATTGTGGTACTCCAGAACCAGTATTTTTAATTGCTCCCCATTAAATCCAAAGATGACCGAATCATAGGCCAGATGAGGTATATAATCCTTACCGTCAAGCAGTTTCCTTTTTTTTTTCTCTATCAAGAATTAAAATTTATCCAAATAAATGATAAAATATCAAGAAAAAAAAGTATTATTGTAACAAAATGAGACAATAATAAAACTTTAACATTATATCCAATGAAAACAGCCTTGATTTTTTCTATTTTTTTGATACTTATAGGTTCTGTTAGTGTAGCTCAGAATGATAATGCCTTTCCCGTTAAGGTGCAGGTTGAAAACGGGATTATTGAAGGTAATTATGATACGCACACAGGTATTCAAACTTATTTTGGAGTTCCTTTTGCCAAACCACCGATAGGTGATTTGCGGTGGAAGGCACCACAACCTTTGGACAATTGGGAGGGCGTAAAGAAAACCAAGGAATTTGGGCCGCGTCCCATGCAAACACTGGTATTTGGTGATATGAAATCGCGCTCAAAGGGTCTTAGCGAAGATTGCCTTTATTTAAACATTTGGACACCTGCTACCAGAAATACCAAAGACCTGCCCGTATTGGTTTATTTCTTTGGCGGTGGAAATGTTGCAGGTGATGCCTCAGAATATCGGTATGATGGGGAGAGTATGGCGAAAAAAGGGATGGTTGTGGTTACCACAAATTACCGATTGAATATTTTTGGGTTCTTTGCGCACCCGGAACTAAGTGCTGAAGCACCCTACGGAGCTTCAGGAAACTATGGATTGCTGGATCAAAATGCCGCCTTGAAATGGGTGCACAAGAACATTGCTGCCTTCGGGGGTAATCCCAATAAAATTACTATCGCAGGAGAATCGGCCGGATCCATTGGGGTAAGCCAACAGATGGCCTCGCCGCTTTCCAAAAATTTGATTGCCGGTGCTATTGGGGAAAGCGGAGCAGGAATTAAGCCAACAATGGCTCCGGTATCTTTGAAGGAAGCCGAAAATACTGGATTAGAATTTGCCGAAAAAGCGGGATACCCCAGCCTGGCCCAATTAAGAAAACTAAGTACAAGAGAGGTTTATGAATTATACAATGAATCCAAAAGGTTCGGTTTTCCTGCCGTAATCGATGGCTATTTCTTGCCAAAATCCCTACCCGAAATATTTGAAAGCAAACAACAGGCTATGGTGCCTTTATTATTGGGATGGAATTCTGCTGAAATTCCGGGGATGGCTTTTATGCAGGGGCAACCCTATACTGAGGAAAATTATTTAGCAAAGGTTAAAGAAGCATATCCGGAAACGCATGATGAGGTTTTAAAACTATATCCTCATGGTTCAGTGCAGGAAATAGAAAGATCTGCGACAGACCTGGCCTCGGATCGATTTATAGCTTACAGTACCTGGAAATGGTTTGATCTGCACAGAAAAAACAGCGATCAAAAAGTTTACCGCTATCAGTATAGTAAATTGCGTCCCCCTTTAAAGGATAAGACCCTTACTTCAGGTTTAGCGGGGGGTACGGTAAAAAAAGATTCCGATGCCCCGGTAAAGCCGGAAGCCATTGGAGCTCCGCATGCCTGTGAAATTGAATATTGCATGGGAAACTTACATTTGGTAGACGACTATGTCTGGACAGAAGATGATTTTAAAGTTTCTGAAACTATGCAAAATTATTTTGCGAATTTCATCAAAACAGGGAATCCAAATGGGGAAAATCTGGCCGAGTGGCCCTCTTCAGAAGCTAATGATGCCAACCCGCCGATAATGATTATTAATACAGAAAGTGTTGCCAAAAACGCCAGCAATGATGCTCGTTATGAATTTTTGGATAAGACTTATGGAAATTGAGAAGGTAGGTTAGAAGATCTGAAATCAAACAATAAAAAACAAAAAACCTGCCATCCGGCAGGTTTTTTATCTTAACTATTGATTTTAAAGAGCCCTCATTTGGCAGTGCTCATATATAAATAGTCTGCCTTTACTTTAGGTTTTTATTAAAAAAATCAATGGTACGTTTCCAGGCCAATTCGGCCGCTTCTTTGTCATAGCGCGGCGTAGTTGTATTGTGAAAACCATGATTTACATCAGGATAGATATAGGCCTCATATTCCTTGTTATTTGATTTTAATGCCTCTTCATAAGCTGGCCAGCCTTCATTAACTCTTGTATCCAATCCGGCGTATTGCAACATTAAAGGCGCATTTATTTTATCGATATCTTCTTTAGGCTGTCCACCGTAAAAAGGTACGGCTGCTGAGAGTCCAGGAACTTTCACGGCCATCATATTTGAAATCCATCCGCCAAAGCAAAAACCAACTACCCCAATTTTACCATTGCATCCCTCGTGGGCTTTTAAGAATTCATAGGCGGCAATAAAATCTTCAAGCATTTCATATCGGTCACGTTCTCGCTGCATTTCCCGGCCTTTATCGTCATTACCCGGATATCCGCCAAGAGGTGTAAGTGCATCTGGTGCCAGAGTTATGAAACCTTCCAAAGCTGCCATTCTCGCCGTGTCTTCAATATAGGGGTTCAGCCCCCTGTTTTCGTGTACTACAACAATGCCAGGCAATTTTCCTTTAGCATCCTTGGGCTTAGAGAGAAGCCCCTTAATGGTTCCACCACCTTTGGAAGATTCATAATTAATATATTCCGATTCCAACCTGGGATCATTGGGTGGTACCAGCATGGTATCCTTGTAATTGGGCATCATAAAGCTCATAAGAGATGAAATAGTGATACCACCTACGGCATAAAGAGATAGTCTTTCAATAAATTCGCGTCTCTGTAATTTGTTATGTGCATAATCATCATAGAGGTCAAAGACTTCCTGTTTAATATCTTCTTTTTTAAGTTTTTTCATAATAGTATTTTTATTTACTGCAATAGACTTTTCATAAAATTTTCTTTAAAAGCACGTCCAATAGGAGCTTTAATACTTCCAATCAAATAGACCTGGTTTCCGATTATTTTTTCAATTTTTGAGGTATTTATAATAAAAGACTTATGCGTTCTAAAGAAGTGTTTTTGATTTAAATTTTGTTCCCAAAAACGAAGGGGTTCTGAAGATAAGTATTTTTTCTCAGAGGTTATAATTTCTGTATAATCCGCATCAGATTTAATATAAATAATATCCTTGACGGCGATTTTTATATGTTCATATCCTGACTTGATAAAAATTTCTTTGCGATTTTCCTGATTACTAGAATGTGTTTCTTCCGAATGTTTTACACCATTACTTGAAGGTATTTTGGAGACTGCTTTTACAAAACGCTGGAAAGAAAAAGGTTTTAATAAATAATCAACCACATTTAATTCATAACTCTCCAGGGCATAATCTGAAAAGGCAGTTGTTAATATGACATAAGGTGGATTTGGCATTGTTCTCAAAAAATCTATCCCTGAAATTTTTGGCAAATGAATGTCCAGGAACATAAGATCCACAGAATTGGATTTTAAAAATTCCATGGCTTGAATGGCATCTGAAAAAACTCCTTTGAGCTGCAAGGAGCCTATATCCTCTATAAATTTTTTAAGGATACGCTGAGCTGGAGGCTGATCTTCAATAATTATACAATTCATTTCAAACTTATTTTCTGCAACTCCATCTTCAAATTAACTTCAAATTGATCTGAGGATTCTTTAATTTTTAATTCATGCGCTTTGGGGTATAGCAATTGCAATCGTTTTTTTACATTTTCCAACCCAATACCTTTGGTTAGATTTTCGGAAGTGGATACAGGCTGAAAATTGTTCTTACAATTAAAGAATAAGGTGTTTCCTTCCATTTTAATCTCAATATCTATGATAATATTACTGGACTGACCTGACTGACTATGTTTAAAGGCATTTTCGATGAAGACCAGGAGGATTAACGGGGCTATTTGATAACCGCTCGCAATATTTATTGCTTTAAAATTGACTTTTCCCCTTTCCTCAATCTGTAGCTCATTTAATTGTGTGAAATTTTCCAGTTGTTCAATTTCTTTAGATAAGGGGACAAATCTTTCTTTACATTCATAGAGCATATAGCGTAGGACAGAACTTAATTCCAAAATTATGGCAGGAGTTTTAGGAGAAAGTTCTATAGCGTACGAATACAGATTATTTAGGTTATTGAATAAAAAGTGTGGATTTATCTGAGACTTTAAAAATTGAAGCTCACTTTCCTGAATAGATGTTTTCAATTTTTCCAATTCACGTTGTTTACCTATTGCATCCCATGCAAATTTAAATCCCGATAAGATTGCGATTATAGGGAGAACGTCAAAAATGGCATAGTATATTCCAGGAACTATCGCTGCTCTTCGGGTACCCGGATAAAATACGACTTCCAATAATTCTTCTATCACAATTACGAGTAAAAGAACCAAAATGACCATACCAAAAAAATGCCAATATTCCTTTTTATATAAGAACTTAGGCATCAAAAAGTAAGTGATAAATACTGATGCACAAGCATAGACTAAAAAGAAAATCACCTGTGCCAGGGTAATACCCGGATCATTCCTGTCAAAGGAATAGAAGAGAAGTACCAATAGATATAATACAAATTGAAAGAAGAGTTCTTGCCAACCTATATTTGAAGTTATCTTATTCATAATCATGCTAATACTGCAAATCTAAACTAATAGATGCATTTCCAAAAATGGTCGGATGTGAACGGCAGAAACATACCCGTTAACGACAATTTTTCTACTTTAAGATTAAAGCTAACAGTTCACTGGAAATCTTATGTCGTTCACAGTAGAATTTTTCTTCAGCATTATTTGTAAACAGATCTTTGAATCAGGAAAATTACATCTTAACAGGTGATTTATATATACGGAGATATTAATTTTTAAAAGTCATTTTTATTATGGGAAGAAAAACAGAACAGAACATGCGTACTTATCACAGGTATTTGGGGTTCTTTTTAGCAGGTATTATGGCGGTTTACGCCATTAGTGGTATAGTATTAACATTTAGAAATACCGACTTCTTAAAAAAGGAGGTACAGATAGAGAAAAAGCTGGGGATTGGCTTGGAAGCCGAGGCCCTTGGTTCAGCCCTGGGTAAGAGAGGTTTTAAAATAGAGAAGCAAGAAGGTGACATTGTTTACTTTAAAGGAGGTACTTATAATAAAATTACCGGACAATCTAGTTATACCGAAATGAAGATGCCTGTTATTTTGGACAATATGAACAATTTGCATAAGATGCATTCCGGGCACCCATTGTATTGGCTGAATATCATTTTCGGAATCGCACTATTGTTCTTCTCCGTTTCCGCTTTTTGGATGTTCAGACCCAAAACGCCGATATTCAAAAAGGGACTCTACTTTGCATTGGGAGGCATGTTACTTACGGTGATTTTACTTTTTGTGTAAGTCGTAATTAATATTTGGAAAGAGAACTTCTAGATAGTGGAATGATAGTAATTAAAGGAACATAAAAGGTCTTGTAAAAACTCGATCTGATTTAAAACGACGAAGACATGTCGTTCAGCGGGTAAGTCCTGTCGTTGAGAAAATCAACTTTCCGGTTTAGGCAGTAAACCTTATATTGTAGTAACAATTGTATTTCGATTATGAGAAGAATTTTAACACCTATCTTTTGGCCGGTTTTCTTTTTCTTTATCACCTTGATTTTTCCATCGAATTGTACTCTGGCTCAAGATTCTGCGACTAATACCGAGTTGGACATGAAAGTGGAAGCATTTCTGAAAAGTAAAAGAAATCATTGGCGCGATTTAAATGTTCCCGCTTCAGACGGAGAGCTTCTTTACGATATTATCTTGAAAAATGGTTATACCAAAGGCTTGGAAATTGGTACTTCTACCGGTCATTCCTCCATCTGGATTGCCTGGGCTTTAAGCAAAACAGGGGGTAAGTTAATTACCGTTGAAATAGATGAGGACAGGCATAAAGAAGCGCTAGATAATTTTAAAGAAGCAGGGTTGTCTGAATATATTGATGCCAGACTCGCTAATGCCCATGAACTGGTTAAAGAATTACCCGGTCCTTTTGATTTTGTTTTTAGTGATGCTGACAAGGGATGGTACACCAACTATTTTAAGGACATTAATCCAAAATTGGTATCAGGAGGATGTTTCACCGCACATAATATCAGTGCTCAAGGCAAAAGAGGAATTTCTGGTACAACAGAGTTTCTGGAGTATGTATTAGCTCTAGCTAACTACACGACTACGGTGGATAGTTCTGGCGGTGGACTTTCTATTAGTTATAAAAAATGAAATAACTGAAAACAAACTAGAAATAAATAAAATGAGAAAAATTGTATTAATTCTGATATTGGTTTTTCCAATACTTACTGTTTTAGGACAGGATGTTTGGACTTTAGATCCCGGGCATTCCAGGATCAGATTTACTGTAACACATCATATGATTTCGGAAGTTGATGGCTTTTTTAGGGAGTTTGAGGCCACAATGAAAACTACAAAAGATGATTTTTCTGATGCGGTTTTTGAGTTTTCCGCTAAAACTGCAAGCATCAACACAGAAAATGAGAACAGGGATAAACATCTTAAAAGTGCTGATATTTTTGATGCAGAAAAATATCCTGTTATGAGTTTTAAAAGTACTTCTTTCAGTCAGATAGCGGGGGAGCATTACAAAGTAACAGGTGATATGATTATTAAAGGAAATACACTTCCAATTACACTGGATATCTGGCTTGTTGGCCCTGTGAAGAACGATCGTGCTAAACGACATGAACTTGGTTTTAAAGCAATTGGTAGTTTAATGAGACAGGCTTTTGGAGTGGGTGAAAATCTTTCCACTTTGTCCGTTAGTGATGAAGTGGGTTTGAGAATAACCGGTGAATTCAATAAGAGTTATTAATTTATAAGAGCTATAACTATTTAATCAGCATATAAACGCAAAAGAAGACCTAATGAAAAACACTCTTTTTACTCTATTGATATTAGTGTTAACGCATATTCCTTTGAGCTTGCTGGCAAAAGAAGTTGCCACCGAAAAGTTGCCAATTACAACAACCCAGGGTAGGGAATATACTATGATTATTGAGGGATATGATTGGGGTCCTGCAGTAAGCAGAATAGTACTTTCAATGGACGAACAGGTTTCCGAAGTGAGTGCCGGGGATTATGCTGTTAGTGCCAGACGCCATACTGAATATACCCAGATTCCTCCTGAATTGGCATCCGGCGAAAGAACAGTAAATTTTGCCTATGTCTCAGATAGTAAAGGGAACAGACTTCAAAGTGGCAATCACATTACCCTTGTTTTAGCAGTTGGCCCAGATCTGGCCATAGGATCCCCCATTCAATATATCCGTAACGATAAATACCGGGGGAATTATTGGATCGATTACAAACTTTCCATTACCCATAAACCCTCAAATAAGGTTTGGGATAAAGAAATTGACCGTATTAGGCAGCTCATAGATTCCTTTGACCTTACTGGAATTTTTAAAGACAGTAATGATATCACCATGTCTTATGCTTCCTTTTCTCCCGAGACAACTAATGAAAAATCCCCCTTAATTATTTGGTTACATGGTGGAGGGGAAGGGGGTACAGATCCAAGCATTCCCATAATAGCTAACCGTGCTGCAAATTATGCATCCGATGAGATTCAATCCTATTTTGGAGGGGCTTATGTACTGGCACCGCAATGCCCCGGGGCATGGATGCACAACAGCGAAGGGGTGACCACACATGGACGGGAAGACGACATTTATAATAAAGGTCTAATGGAATTGATTAAGAATTATGTTTCGGCGAATCCTAAAATAGATCCTGACAGGATCTATGTAGGGGGTTGTTCTAATGGTGGCTACATGGCTCTTAAACTGATACTTCTTTATCCTGATTACTTTGCCGCAGGATATATCAGTGCGTTGGCCTATCAATCGCAATACATTACCGATGAGCAAATACAATTAATAAAGGATGTACCTATCTGGTTTGTACATTCCAAGGACGATGGTACTACTATACCAGAAAAGACGGTTGTTCCGGTTTACAATCGTTTAATTGGGGCGGGTGCCGAAAACGTTCATTTTTCTTTCTATGAGCATGTTACCGATATTACGGGATTTTTTGGTGGCGATAATTATTATTACAATGGGCATTGGTCGTGGATCTATTCACACGCAAACCACGCCAATTTTGATTTTGACGGATTACCCGTAAAGCTTAATAACAGGCCTGTCACTATTATGGAATGGTTGGCGGCTCAAAGTAATTAGGAATGTACGGACTGAGAGTGAAAAATTGAGCTCCGGATGTTAATTTCTTAAAATTGTTTTGGAATCTTTAACGAGGAAATTCAATTACATAATTAATTTATTATAATCGAATCCGCCTTTTGTAATTTTTCATCTGCCCTGGTGTCCCGCTTATATTTTCTTCTTAACAACCTATTCTCTTTCATCATTATTCGGTATTCACTAAGCGAGTCCCTTTCCTTAAAATATTTTTTTTCAGATAAGTGCAGCTTGTATTGAGTTTTATCGATGTCCTTATCTTTACTTTTAGCCTCTATATATATCTTTTTACCGGCTTCCATATATTCTGTTTTTTTTGGAATATTGTCGATATCCCTATTTTTAAAATTGGATAATGGTATTGCAGTCCACAGGCTGGTGGGAACATCATCAAAACCTAAATGCCCGGTAACAAAAAAATCTAATGCGGTGGATTGCACCTCCATTAAGGGGAATTCTACCGTATTATTTGCAACATAAAGGATATTTTCAATGGACCCGAACCGAATATCCTCAAAACGTTTTTTCTTAAAAATGATATTCCCAATTTTGATGATAGGATCAAAACCTTTAATTTGCATTTCCTCGAGATCAAACCCTATAGTTCCTTTTAAAGAATTGGAGATTATACCCGTACTATCTAATAATTCTCCTTCTATTCTAGCATCAACACTAACTTTTCCATCTATTTTATCCGCTTCCTTTATTGAAGGGATATCAAAATAATCAAAGGAAATCAATAGCTTTTCCAGATCGAGATTATCGGTGGTAAAGCCAATTGAAAATCCAGTTTCATGTGGATCTGTAATGTCTAAATGTGCATCAAGAGTTACCATGCCTTTATAAAAATCAAAAGCTGTATTCTCCAGATAAAGCAGATCTTCATTTTCAAAATAAAAACCCGTATTGAAATTGTTTATGATGAGTTTGTTAAATATGAATTCATCTAAATTAATGGAAAGTTCCGGCTGGTATTTATTGTAAAAATCTTTCACCACTTTTTTTAAAGCCAGATTGCGATTTGAATTTTTTACTTTTTTCTCAGCATCTACATTATTGAAAAGATCCAAAAAGTCACTAAAACGTAGCTTTTTGGAATAGATATTAAGGTTTGAACTCATTCTTTCGTAATTGGCACTAATTTCTGGCACAATTGAGGTAATATTCTTTAATTCTCCGTGGAGTTTTATTCTATCTCCTGATGCCAATTCAATATTTAAAGCTTTTAGGATGGCATCATCATTTTTAACGTCTATTTCAAGAATACTAAACGGAATACTCACTTTACTTGGGTTATGCATTAAAGCACTATTCTCAATCTTAATCATGGCTGAAGCGGATGATACCAATTCATTTATGTTTTCAATATCACCTGAGGCTTTAGCTGTAATTTCTATATCTCCCCCTTGAAGTAAAAAAGTGTCATAGTTTAGTATTTCATTTAGTTGGGTAGGATCACCAAAGGCCCTGAAGTCCATATTTATATTTGTTCCAACAGATTCGGATATATCTAACTTAGCTGTAAATTCTACTTTAGTTTTTTTATTGAAATCAAAACCACTTTCCTCCAGAACCAAACTATTTTGGCCGTCAAATTCTAAACCGGTAAAAAAATTTTCCAAGACTATCAGATCTTTATATTCAAATCTATCAATGGTTATTCCTAATTTGGGATTAAACTTTGTATAAAGCCCCCTCAAGGTTTCCTTGATGCTCTTATTAATGGATGTGACAGAATTTTTCTTTTCTTTTTTTATTCCTTTTTGAAAAACCGATAAAAAATCTTCCCATTGCAGTCTATCCGACTGAAGATTTATATAGGTATCAACCTGATCTGTATTAGTTGAAGAAAGAAATGCACCAAAATTCTCCAGTCTTCCGGAGAAATTTAATTTATCTTCCTCTCCTATCCCTATTTCCAGAGAATTGAGGACAGCCAAATTGTTGTCAATTTCCACATCCAGCAAATTAATAGGCACTGTAAGATTAATGGGTTGGTAATAGATGTTGCTGTTGTTTAGCCTGATCGTGCCATTTAATGCATTTAAAAAATCATCCATTTGGAGTACGTCTCCATAAACTTGTCCAGTCAAAGAAAAGCTACCCCCTTTAAAAAAGAAGGTATCATTATTAAAAATGTCATTCAAAATTTCGGGCGTGCCTGATGCATCAATATCGGCATTGATTAATATTTGCTTAGGTTGTTCAAGGTCCAGATCGGCTTTGAGTTTAACAGTACCATCACTTATGTCAAAAGTCGTATTGTAAAGATGAAGATGATTCACATCACTAAAGGTCAAATCTGTAAAGAAATTAGTCAATTGAAAGGATTCATAACCAAATTCCTTAATATCCACGGCAACTGAAGGATTAAATTTTAAATAAATTTTTCTTGCTATGTCCCGTATTACATATGCAGGTTGTTTTACTTTGTCTTTAGGTCCTTTATTGGAATTCGCAAAAATATTCATAAAATCTTCCCATCTCA
>NZ_JBATKE010000169.1:0-1743 GCF_049669105.1 Eudoraea sp. | reverse complement strand
CCTTTCACCCCTACCCACAGGTCATCCCAAGACTTTTCAACGTCAACGGGTTCGGTCCTCCACTATGTGTTACCACAGCTTCAACCTGCCCATGGGTAGATCACACGGTTTCGCGTCTGCCACTACTAACTAAAGCGCCCTATTCAGACTCGCTTTCGCTGCGGCTCCGCCCCTGAAGGGCTTAACCTTGCTAGCAACGGCAACTCGTAGGCTCATTATGCAAAAGGCACGCCGTCATTCCGCCAAAGCGGAACTCCGACCGCTTGTAGGCGTATGGTTTCAGGTTCTATTTCACTCCCCTGTTCGGGGTTCTTTTCACCTTTCCCTCACGGTACTGGTTCACTATCGGTCTCCCAGGAGTATTTAGTCTTGGCGGATGGTCCCGCCGGATTCACACAGGGTTTCACGTGCCCCGCGCTACTCAGGATACCACTATCAATAACATAACCTTACCCATACGGGGCTATCACCCTCTTTGGCGCAACTTTCCAGTTGCTTCCGGTTCAGTATGCATCGAATATCGTGGTCCTACAACCCCGACATTGCCGAAACAACATCGGTTTGGACTCTTCCACTTTCGCTCGCCGCTACTCACAGAATCACTCTTGTTTTCTCCTCCTCCGGCTACTTAGATGTTTCAGTTCACCGGGTTTGCCTCCCTTGCGGGATACCATATCTTCAATATGGTGGGTTGCCCCATTCGGATACCCGCGGATCATATCGTATGTGCCGATCCCCACGGTTTTTCGCAGCTTATCACGTCCTTCTTCGCCTCTGGGAGCCTAGGCATTCCCCATACGCCCTTGCTTAGCTTGTCGCCTCGCCTCGTATTCTTTGGTACTCTTGTACCCTCTCTATTAAATTCGTGTTTTCCCGAGTATATATATCCTATAAATAAAATATACACACTCTGTCTCAATATGTCAATGAACGTTCCTTCACAGCTCCTTAATCCCAATTCCAAAAGCATTGCTTAATACTCCCTGTAATCAAAACCAATTCCCGTGAATTCTAACCTTATAAAAAAAAAGGCCTATGTGGAGAATACCGGAGTCGAACCGGTGACCTCCTGCGTGCAAGGCAGGCGCTCTAGCCAGCTGAGCTAATTCCCCATTGTGCTCCATAGCTGTCATAGGACAGCGAAGGAGTACCCTGTTTTGTAGTTGGCAGTATTTTAGTCAGCAGTTAGCCTTTACTAAATCTGCAACCTCAAAGTTGCTCAACTTCTATAATCTCAATTTACTTCTCAATGAACTTGTAATATAAAACCACCTAAATGAAAAAAATCCCCTTTAGTGATCCTTGTAATCCGCTCCAACCTTCCCCTACTCTTTCAAGTAGTCTCCACGCTTTTAGCGTGGCAGGCAGGCTTTTACCGCCTTCCCCTACTCTTTCAAGTAGTCTCAGGCAGACTCGAACTGCCGACCTCTACATTATCAGTGTAGCGCTCTAACCAGCTGAGCTATGAGACTGCATTTTTTAAAAGCCTTCCTTTTTTAAAAGACTCCCTTTTAGGATTGGTCCGAAAACCAACAACCTATTTATATAATATAATGACAAACAGTATTTTGAGATAAAAAAACAAAGGTTAGAAAAACAGTCCCCATAATAGACGATTTCTCTAGAAAGGAGGTGTTCCAGCCGCACCTTCCGGTACGGCTACCTTGTTACGACTTAGCCCTAGTTACCGATTTTGCCCTAGGCCGCTCCTTACGGTGACGGACTTCAGGCACTCCCGGCTTC
>NZ_JBATKE010000168.1:0-3242 GCF_049669105.1 Eudoraea sp. | reverse complement strand
GCGTAGCCCATTGTGTTCGCATATCCTTCGGCCCAGAAATCGCATTGCGACTCTTTTGAGTTGAAGGCCACTTCTGCCTCTTGCATATCGGAGTAAGAACCAACAACAAAGTGAAAAAAGTGTTGTGTTTTCTCGTCGAGCTGGATTCCAACGATCACCCATTTGCCATTCTTACTCTCTGCAATAACCAGGATCGAGAAACCGTCTTTGAGGAGAGCAGCCCCAACAGCAGTGAGTTGAGGGCAGAAATCCTCATAGTCGCTGTAAGCGACGACATTGCCGAGTTGAATATTTCGAAAATAGACATCAAGGCGACTGTGTTGCTCCCCCTGCGGGCACAAGGGAAAGTACATCGGTGCGCTCCACATGTACTGTACGCACCATGGCGTTTGCGCCATGTCTAAGCCGGGCTCTCTGCCCAAACCTATCTCCCACTTCTGCAGAGGCTTGTACACTCGGTCACCGAACGAGCTGGTCTGCTTGACTGGCCTTCTCGCCCCCTTCGGCTTCGATTCAGTGTTTGTCCAAACTTCCATCCGATTCCAACAATTTCTCGCTTCCTCCAGACTCACCGCTCTCATCCAACCAAAATTTGGATCGCCCTGAATCTCATTGAGCATCGAGGGGTTATCAAGAAATGCCTCAATGCTGCCACACAGATATTCGATCTTCTTACGAGTCGTCGGGTTCTTCAGTGAATTCTCTAGGCGAGTCAGCCATCGCAGATTCGCCGGACGATTGTTTTTGCAGTTTGAGTCGATATGGTCAACCACATACTTTGGGTCTGGTGGATCGCCGTGAAACGCAGTCGCTACAATTCTGTGAATCCGGATTCCTGCAATATGCAGGTAGGGATTGGATGTGCTTTCATTCCCGAACATCCAGTGACTATCCAAAGCACGTCGTCGCATTCCTTCTCTCGCATGCCGCAGCACGGCCCCGTTGTCCCGCACCGAGAATCTTTCGCCGTCGTACACACACTCTATCTCTTGTTCAAAGTCACTCACGTTCACCTGGCTCATGACTGCACCCCCAGGGACTTCAGCGTTGTCCGCGCGCCGGCAGTAAATTGACAGACAGACATCCTCGGACTGCCAAAGCCGATGCGCCCTGCCACTCGGGGCAGAGTGATCGTGGTTTGGCCGTCTCTAGACATCTCGCCGGGAGTCGTCTCGTATGAGTGAATTACATTTAGCACAACGACGTCTTCATCCTGTTTGACGCTCACGAAGTGATGCATTGGAATTTGGTCTCGGTACAGGAATGTGGCCTGAAAGGCGTCGTTGTTCTCGACCAGGACCTTTGCCAGCTTGTCAAAGCTTCGGAACGGCGGATTGTCACTCCCCCACCACTCGTCAGCGAATAGGGGCGCGTAGACCGCCTCTCCCAGCGTGTAGCTATCGGACAGCTCGGCTGATAGCCCTTCGAGCTTCTGTCGGCGCTGGTCAATATCCTCATCAGGGACCATGACGACCACCTTGGCCTCAGCTAGGTTTTCTATCGGGTATTTGTTGTCTGCTAGGAGGGCATTCCTGGATCTATAGCCCAGGTAGGCAGCCACGATCTCGTGAGCGTGGGCAGCCTTAAGCTTGATGCCGTACTTCTCTTTGGTGAATGCGCGCAGGGAATCTGCACATAGTTTGGGAATGTCGCGACGCATAGGTCGATCTCCATCGAAATCGCTGGACTTTCAGTTGGTTGTTATGAGCGTTCATTACAACCATGCCAACGGTTCAATAAAGATGTACCAGTAGCGAATGGCGTCGGATCGCGTCGTCTTTTCGGGCGCTCACACCTGGGGCATTCGACTCCTACGCCCAACATTATTGGAGCGTGCAGAGAATTTCAAGTGGGAGTTAGAACCGAGACTTTGGGCCGGCGAACAATGAGCTCCTTGCAGGCTAGCGCCAGCCCCGCCCATTGACCTTAACGTCTGACACTTTGTTGGGGGCAGCGCCTCATTCCTCAGCCAATTACTAGCGATAATGCCGCTTATTGTAGGCAAAAATACTGAACTTGCTGGTGAATTGGGCCTCGGCGGGTCTGGATCAGAATTCGCCACCGGCCCGGCTATTCGATATCCCACATACTGCAATGCTCGAATGCAGGGATACGGTCAAAGAACTCTAACCAAGCCGAAGATGAGAGAGGCACCCGGAACACGCCAACGATGCAGGAGTGAGTGCTCGCAGGTTGCCTGATCCCTCACTTACGCTAGTTAAGGGCATTAAGGCAAGCTACAAATACCAGAAGTGGATTCAGGAATTTCTTTCACTTCTGCTGACAAAAACGCGTCGACTTGGATGATGAGCTCTCCTTGGTCCTCTCGGAAAGGAGCAGGATATCGTGGGGGAGGCGACATTTCCGGTATGGTTGCGCCCAGCAAGAACAGGCATTGCGCCCTATTCAAGTCTCCAGTTCTTCTAGCCAGCTCGATGGGTGTCACACCGGGACCCAGCTCATTTACGTCAGCCCCAGACCGTACTAGGGCCGTTATCAATCGTAGCCCTGATTGCCCTCGTCCGCTAGCCGCGTGCAAAGGCATGAAACCATAATCGTCTTGGGCATTCGGATCTACTCCGAGTTGAAGTAGCGTATGGGCCGCCTCATCAGACTCAAAACTTGCTGCAAGATGCAGCGAAGATCCCAGGCTAGCCAGTCCGACCACATCATTCCCTTGCGACAACTCGTCTTCGAACCTTGCCATCATCGAACCGGTCAATCTTGAATCATTGCTGACGATCGCGACATCAAGCAACGTGATCGCATAAATTGCCTCTCCAGGAATCTCCGGCTGAGAAATACGAAATCTCTTCTCGTCTAGACACTCGTAAGCGCTGGATCGCAACTTTGATCGCGCAGCCTCAACTTTAGAGTCACTCCAGTCGATCGCCACCCAATCGTATCTATTGAACTCCCGGGTGAATGAATCGAATGAGTCCAGCACCGATGGCCAACAGTCGACTTCCGCCGCATGACATCCAGTCATTGCCGCCATGACTACACAGCATGCTTGAATAACATATTGCATCATCGTTGTTCCTTTCTTTACGCAAACCTGCACATGCACGCCTACATCAACAGCTATGAAACGCTACACAAGGCACAACCCATTCGTCCAGTCGACCTGAGACATACAGATAGAAATTCACTGACGAAAAAGCACTTCCTAGATCATACTTCTGCCAGTCGACAAATAGGTACTGGTACCCTCTCATCTTGTAGAATTGCAAATCAATCGA
>NZ_JBATKE010000167.1:0-1768 GCF_049669105.1 Eudoraea sp. | reverse complement strand
CAATTGTTCTTTGGACTTTATTCTACAGTTCTCAATTTTTTAAATTAATGGTTGGTTTTATTTTTGGAGCAATATCACTTGGAATTTTATTTCTAATTCCAGAAATTCCAACAGAAAATCATACAATTACATATTTAATTTCATTGGTTTTTCTCGGAATTTCGGAAATTCATATTGCACCAATAATTCATTCGATTTTGACAAAATATGCAAATCCAAAATACTTGGCAATTCTAATGAGTTTAGCATTTTTACCGACAAGATTAATTTCTTTAATTTTTGGTCTGTTTAACGACAAATTATATGACAATCCAATGTTAGGACTGAAAATTGGAATAGTAGGAATGACAATTGTTGGAATTGGACTGATTGGATATGTATGGTGGAATAAAAAAACTACCTACAACAAAGTACTGTGGTAAAAAACAAGTAAAAACTCATTAATTTTTCACTGGAGTACTTTTATAAGTTGCATCATATATCAATCCTGATTTAGCTATTGCAAATGCTTGTTTTAATAGCTTATTACACACTGCAATCAAAGCCAATTTTTTACTCTTTCCTTTAGCTACCAATCGCTCATATATTTCTCTGCAAGCCTTATTGTATTTACAGGCATTAAAACTGCACATAAATAATAAATTCCGAAGTTTTTGGTTGCCTATTTTACTAATACGAGCCCGTCCATTTATACTGCTTCCACTTTGCCTAATTACGGGTGTCAATCCGGCATAACTACACAGCTCACTCCCGCTAGTAAATCGCTCAAAACCGCCTGTTAAAACCACTAACATGATAGCTGTTTTTCTGCCAATTCCTGGTATACTTTCCAAACGTGTCAATACATCACCATGGCTTTGTTTTACTAAATCGAGCAACTTATCTTCTAGTTTCTTAATCTCTTTTTCTAACTGTTTTAAACTACGCTTTAAAGATGATACAACCGATTTACTCGGTGCTCCCAAAACAGCTTCTCCATGTAATTTGTTTTTTAGCATGGTGCTTTGTTTTGTATATACTGAAAGAGTTCTGGTGATTTGAAGGCATTCCAACTCTGCTTTAGTATTACCTTTCCAAAGCTTTAATTCCACCTGTTTTGCATACTCACAAATTAGTTTAGAATCACTCTTATCGGTCTTGATCTTTGAGAGCTTCATCTGGATAAAACGTTTTATCGATAAGGGGTTTTCTACTGATAACCTTATACCTGATTCTAGCAAATGATAGGCTAGCTGATAATGATAATAACCTGTCGCCTCCATCACACAATGGCTTTCATTGTCTAAAAGTTTTGTGAACTTTTTAAAGCCTGAATTGTTGTTCTTAAACTGATGATAATTACCATCAGAATCCGTAACATCAAATACCAAATGACTAATGTCTATTCCAAAATACTTTGTATCTTTATTCATAAGAAAATGTTTTTTGAAAGGACAATCTACGCGAGTTTCAACGACTTAAAAACGAGGTCCCAAAGGCCTCATAATACTGTACGAAATCTGTGTAGAAAAGAGAGGGGATTTTCAATGTTGACGAGATCAAAGTCTCTGCGTGTATAATAACCTTAATCCTCTCTTTTGTCTTTTCTGTTTATAATCTAAATTTAATGAATTGTAAACTTAAGACGTGTATAACTCATTGCGGCTGAATTCCTAATCGGATTTCATTGCAATTTGCTATCTTTCGGTTACGGCGGAAAATCATAGCTAATTTTCCGCAACGAGCCATACACAAACACGTTAGCACACATTTGAGAAAAACACTGTAC
>NZ_JBATKE010000166.1:0-1708 GCF_049669105.1 Eudoraea sp. | reverse complement strand
GAGCAAGCTCTCAGCAAGACGAAAGCTGAACTCAGCGCGGCCGAGGCACAACTGGCCAGTCTTCGCGAGCAATATGCGTCCGAATTAACGAGACCGGTGGCCGCCCGCGACCGATTGGCGACCGCGCGCAAGGAGCAGACGAATTCAGCCGCGGAACTGGATGCGCCCGCGCCAGTTGGGGAAGCGGCCGAACTGACAGAAGCGCGCCGCTGGCAACTTGAAGCTCGCGGCTATCGACTCGCGGCAGAGATCAAAAAGCTTGATCAGGAGTTATTAACGCACGCTTCTCGTCTCGAACTCTTGCAGGCGCAGCGGGACCTCGCCGGGCAGGCGGTAGAAATCGGGCGCGCGCAGGCGCGGCGATTCGAGGACGCAATCAGCGAGCGCCGCGGTGTTACTGCTGAGCTCGTGAGGCAGCAGGCAGAAACGACCCGGCAGGAGCTGGAGGGCCGGCATCCGGCGATCCGCGACCTCGCTCGCGGCAACGTCGAGGTGAGTGCTCGGTTGGCGCAGCGTGTCCTTGATGTTCAGGACGCCTCAAAGGAGCGCGACGGCTTACGCGAGCAGGCAACCAGTATCGCGGACGCTCTGAGTTCCACGCGTAACAGGCTCGCCATTGCGGGGCTCAACCAGGTGTTGGGACAGGTGCTTATCGAGCAACGCCGGGTACTACCGAACATAAGGAGTTTGAAAGCGAGGCAGAAGGAAATCGAGCAGAAGGTTGCCGATGTCGGGCTCGAGCAATTTCAACTCGCGGAAAAGCGGAGAGAGCTCCGAGACATTAAAAGCTACGTCGACAGCCTGACGGTCGGGCTGACTGATGAAGAAGTTAGTGAGATTCGACCGGAGCTTGCGACGCTGGCTGAGAGCCGACGTGACCTGGTGCAACAGGCGATCGACGCGGGAACCCGCTATCTCCAGGTTCTCGGCGAGCTTGACCTGGTGCAGGGCCAACTGGAAAACAGCGTAAGTGAGTTCGATGATTTCCTGGGAAGACGACTTCTATGGGTTCGTAACACGACGCGGTTCGACATCGACGCACTGAGCTCTGTGCCGGGCGATATCGAGCGGCTGGCTTCGCCGACCGTCCTGGGTCGGCTGACCGGGGACTTTGTCGCTGCGTTGCGGACGATGCCACACCTGGCTATGGCAATCGTCCTGCTTCTAATACTGGGCGCTATGCGCGTTCACTTTATTGCCGGAATCAAAACCCGTGCGAAACGCATAGGCCGAATTAGTACTGATCGTTTCCGTTATTCTCTCGAGGCGCTGACCTTCACAGGCTTTGCAGCCGCGCCGCTACCGCTAGCGCTGCTTGTCTCCGGTTTCGCGATTTCGACATATGTCGATGCAGCTGTCGTTTCCAACGCGTTGGCAGTAAGCATGGTCAAGGTAGGGATCGATTTTCTGTTTATTCAATTCTTCCTCGATGCCTGTAACGATGACGGATTACTACGTAAACACTGTGGCTGGTCGAAACACGCCGTCACCAAATTACGCGATGAACTGCGCTGGTTCAGGTGGGTATTTCCAATCGCGCGATTTGTTGGCGCCGCCAGCTTCCAGCTTGATAACGGCGCCTACATGGGCGGCCTTGCCGCACTTGGCCTGGTCGTTGCCGCGGCGTAATGGGGCGTCCTCCTGTTTCGCTTGCTTACGCCCAACGGCGGTATGCTCCGCGAGTATTTACAGGAGCGCCCTAAGGGCC
>NZ_JBATKE010000165.1:0-54651 GCF_049669105.1 Eudoraea sp. | reverse complement strand
TCTTAATCCAGTCCATCAAACCTTTCCAAAAAGACACGCCGACCAGAATAATGGGAAATTTACCAATTTTATTTGTTTGAATTAGCGTAATGGCTTCGAAGAGTTCATCAAGCGTACCAAATCCTCCAGGTAAGACGACAAATGCTTGTGAATATTTTACAAACATTACCTTTCGCACAAAGAAATAATCAAAATCCAAGCTCTTGTCATCATCAATATAAGGGTTGTCATGTTGTTCGAAAGGAAGATCTATATTCAATCCGACTGAAGTTCCTCCAGCCAAATGTGCTCCTCTGTTACCGGCTTCCATAATACCAGGACCACCACCTGTAATAATACCATAACCAGCTTCGGATACTTTTTTGGCAACATTGACGGTAAGTTGGTAATATTTAGAATCCTCCTTGGTTCTGGCAGAACCAAAAATTGTAACACAAGGGCCAATTGCACTCATTTTTTCAAAACCATTCACGAACTCTCCCATTATTTTAAAAATGGCCCATGAATCATTGGTTTTAATTTCATTCCATCCTTTATGATGCTTCTCTTTCCTCATATATTTAATTTTTTATCACTTGCAGATCGATCTAATATAACTAGAGATTTAACTGCGAACTTCAAGTTTCGAATTTTTTAGACTAAATTCCTTTTTAAGGTAAAATGCGGTATAACTTTTATCGTCTTTAGCCACTTCTTCAGGAGTTCCTTCCGCAACTATCATGCCGCCTCCCCGGCCTCCTTCATAACCTATGTCAATTATATGGTCCGCCATTTTTATGACATCCATGTTATGTTCAATTATCACAATGGTATTTCCTTTGTTCACCAGTTTGTTTAAAACTTCCATGAGTACTCTGATATCCTCAAAATGCAGTCCGGTTGTAGGTTCATCCAAAATATAGAAAGTGTTTCCTGTATCCCGTTTAGACAATTCGGTGGCAAGTTTTACACGTTGCGCTTCTCCTCCTGAAAGAGTAGTCGATTGCTGTCCTAATGAGATATAACCTAGTCCGACATCTTGAATGGTCTTCAACTTTCTATAAATCTTTGGTATTTGGTCGAAAAAGGCTACTGCTTCGTCAATGGTCATCTCAAGAATATCCGCTATGGATTGTCCTTTATATCTAATTTCCAGAGTCTCCCTGTTAAATCGTTTACCGTTACAGGTTTCACATTCAACATATACATCGGGAAGAAAGTTCATTTCAATTACCCTCAATCCACCTCCCTGGCAAGTTTCACATCTGCCTCCTTTTACATTAAAACTAAATCGGCCCGGTTTATAGCCCCTTATTGCCGCTTCAGGTGTTTTTGCAAAAAGGGAACGTATTTCTCCAAAAACGCCGGTATACGTAGCCGGATTGGACCTAGGTGTTCTTCCAATTGGAGACTGGTTAATATCTATTACCTTATCGATGTTTTCAAGACCTTTAATATCGGTGTAGGGCATAGGCTTTTTAACACCATTAAAATAATGGGCATTCATTATTGGGTAAAGCGTTTCATTAATTAATGTTGATTTACCACTTCCAGAAACACCCGTTACGGCGATCATTTTACCCAAAGGAAATTCAACAGATACATTCTTTAAATTATTACCTGTGCAACCCATCAAACTTAAACTTTTTCCATTCCCTTTTCTCCTTGTATCAGGAATAGGAATCTCCAGTTCTCCTGTTATATATTGAGCGGTTAATGTATGTTGTTCAATGAGTTCAGCTGGTGTTCCTTGTGAGATTATCTCGCCTCCGTGTTTTCCTGCCAGCGGCCCTATATCAATTACATGATCTGCATTCTCAATCATATCACGGTCGTGTTCCACTACAATTACAGAATTTCCAATATCCCTGAGCGATTCCAGTGATTTAATAAGGCGATTGTTGTCTCGCTGATGCAATCCAATACTGGGTTCATCCAATATATATAAAACCCCTACCAACTGCGATCCTATTTGTGTTGCGAGCCTTATCCGTTGTGCTTCACCTCCCGAAAGTGACTTTGAGCTGCGGTTCAGCGATAAATAATCAAGGCCCACATCTAACAAAAACTTAATTCTCGATTTAATCTCTTTGATGATCTCTTCGGCAATCTTTTTTTGATTTCCCTCTAGTCTGGAATCAAGTTGATCAAAAAAACTGGCGAGATCAGAAATATCCAGTTGACATAATTCTGCTATATTCCTATCCTCAATTTTATAATAAAGTGATTCTATTTTTAACCTTGTACCATTGCAACTGGGGCAGATTCTTTTATCCATAAAATCTCTGGCCCAGCGTTTAATTGATGTAGAATCTGCCTGATGGTACTGGTTTTTTATAAAATTTGCAATACCCTCATAGTCTATGTGGTATAGTCTTTTTACACCAAGGGTTTTAGAATCAACTTCAAACTGTTCAGCGCCTCCATAGAGAATAGTCTTAAGTGCTTCGTCCGGAATTATCGATATGGCATCCGTAAGTTCAAATTCATATCGTTTGGCTATAGTTTCTAATTGCTTAAATGCCCATGAGCTTTTATATTCACCAAGGGGTGCAATACCACCTGATTGAATGGATAATTTTTTATTCGGAAAAATTTTATTTTCGTTTACCTCGAAGACATGCCCCAGACCATTACAATCTTTGCACATTCCCTTAGGGGAGTTAAAGGAAAATGTATTGGGTTCAGGTGTTGGATATGAAATACCGGTACTTGGGCACATTAAGTCCCTGCTGAAATACCTTGGGACTGCTTCACCTTCTTCAAGAACCATTAAGACATTTTCACCACTATACATGGCTGTATTTATGGACTCGGAAAGTCTTTTATTTAAATTTTCATTGTCATCAATTTTTAGGCGGTCTATGACGATTTCAATATCATGGGTTTTATATCTATCCACCTTCATTCCTTTGGTGATATCCAAAATTTCACCATCTACTCTTACCTTTACAAACCCTTGCTTTCCAATTTGCTCAAAAAGCTCACGATAGTGCCCTTTTCTGGACTTAATTACAGGGGCAAGGATGTTTATCTTTTTTGCAAAATAACTTTCTTTAATAAGCTCTTTAATCTTCTCATCACTATAGCTTACCATTTTTTCGCCTGTATTATAGCTATAGGCATCAGAGGCTCTGGCAAACAATAACCTAAGGAAATCGTAAACTTCAGTTATTGTTCCTACCGTGGAACGCGGAGATTTGGAGGTGGTCTTCTGTTCTATCGCGATAACTGGGGACAGACCATCGATTTTATCTACGTCGGGACGTTCAAGGCCTCCCAAAAACTGTCTTGCATAAGAAGAAAAGGTCTCAATATAGCGACGTTGCCCTTCAGCGTAAATAGTATCGAAAGCCAATGAAGATTTACCACTACCTGAAAGCCCGGTAATTACTACCAGTTTTTCTCTTGGGATGGTTACATCAATATTTTTTAAATTATGAACGCGGGCTCCCTTAACTTCAATATTCTCCTCGTAATTTATCATTGAATTAGACAAAGTTGCAAAGGTACGTTTTTGACGACTAAAAAGGAAGCGTGGTTTATTTTGATTTTGTTAAAGAGTTGTAAATAATCTATGGCAAATTGCCTTCCCGGTAACTTGTTTCATAAATAACTGTTTCTATAACAATTGCTATAATTTCAGATAGAAGCAAAAGGGTTAAATCAGTCGATATATGTATTATCAAGCCTGAAAGATCCCATTAACGGAGTGTAGTGAACTGTAATGCCAGTAACAAGCTGGTATAAAACTTAAAAGTTTTTCAATGTGTGACTATTTCATAATTCCTGTTAAGATAAATACTATGATACTATACTGCTTCCTTATCGTCCTGATATTTCCTCTGAAGTTTAGGCAATTGATGTGTATGTAATTTATTGGAGATTAAAGATTTAATAGAATTGTTGGCAAAATAAGTATTCCATGATTCAATAACACTTGTTGCATTAGTTTGAATAAGATTATTTAGAGGTCTGACATTCGCTATTATGCCTTTTGAATCCAATGTCATTAATTGAATTGTATGAAAGTTATAATAAAGCCCATAGTTCCGCTTTATGTCGTAAATAATCCATTGACGGTCACTGAAATTAGACCTAAAGTGTTTTGATACAAGAGGTAATATGTCAAACTCGGGTTCCACAATAATAAAGTGAGCGCCATCTATTGAGACATTGAATTTCATATATGTCTCCATCCGGTTTTTTTTCTTACTTACCATATTTGCTAAATAATTTATCCTAAAAACCATATCATCCGCTAAATCTATGTGATTGGGTGACCCTTTAGCAACTATTTTTTGAATATATGAATAAAGTAATTGTTCAATACCAGGAGTCTCACTTAAAAAAGCAAAATAAATATTCTTCATGGCGTTATTACTTCTTTGGCTAATACCATTCCAGACCCGCTTAGCTTTATGTACTTGTGTTAAAATAGTTTGCGTTTCAGTAAACAGTCCCTTTTGAACCTGATTTTTCCTTTGAATATCAACAACATTGATTTTTTCCTCAAATGCGGTAAATATGGAAGTTAAAAACCCATTAAAACTCCCGTCATACAACAATATTTTTTCTTTTTCCATAACTTTTAGAATAGGCTTAATTGTTTGCTAAATGATTTCTGCGATATATTTTTAGATACTTTCTGTTTTATCTTTGACGGCCTCTTTTCTTTTTTAAGTTCTCTAATGCCGCTTGAATAAAAGCTGTCATTTAATCCTCTTTGAGCCCATAGGCTAAGTTTTTCAGTAATAATTTCATCTAACATGATTATAACTCATTTGTATATATTCCAAAAATATGGAAAAAATCCTAAATTAGGAAATATTCCTAAATTATTTTGGAAATATTCCAAATTTTGTATCTTTGAGACTCCTGAATGGGAAACTTTCCAAAATAAAACGAGGCGAAGTAGTATTAACTGGTACAAAAGATGAGAAAACAGTTGTAATCATACGTATAGGTGTAGAACAGAAAAAATAAAAAAATGACTATGGAAAATGAACTTACCATAAAAAGATTTATTGAGATTAGACGAGATTTGGGATATACGCAGGCTGAATTTGCAGGGATGCTTGGAATTCCTAATACTACAGCCGATATAGAACGTGGTCGCACCAAACTTTCTGGCAGGGTGGTAGTTGAATTATTAAAACAATTTAATGTGAACCCACTATGGTTATTTGGCGATAGTAACAATCAATATTTAAATTATTCCGGTACCAGTGTTATCCCAAAAGTTGTAACAGTGGATTCTTCTGATAATGATAATATGGTTTTGGTAAATGCCAAAGCAGCCGCTGGCTATCCTCAAAATATTCAGGATACAAGTTGGTACAAACAACTGCCTGCCTTTGATCTCCCACTTCCCGAATTCAGAAATGCCACCTACAGGGGCTTTCAGGTTGAGGGTGATAGTATGTTGCCTAATCTGCAGCCGGGCGAATGGGTATTAGCTAAAGCGGTGGAGGGACTGGATGATATAAATCGTAATAAAATGTATGTAGTGGTGCTTCAAGATGCTCTACTTGTTAAGAAGATTGAGAAATTACCCGGGAATTCAAAAATGCTTTTGATTTCACTTAACGAAATCTATCCACCTTATGAAATAGAATCTGACCAAGTACAGGAACTTTGGCAGGTAAGCAGCAAAATAACTTTTGGGGTAGATGCAACCACAGAAAAAGGCTTGTTAAGGCAGCTGCAGGAATCTATGGAAGAGTTAAAAAATCAGCTGAAGCAATAGGCATCCAAAAAGCAGATTTTAAGTTAAAGAAAGAATCGTTAATCCAAACTTCTGAGGTTTAAAAACCTACTGCCGTATCATCTCCTCTTTTATCTGCGCCTCCTTCAAGGCTACCATCCGATAAAACCCGGATAGCATCCACTTTACCCAGGATAGGTGTAGGTTTCTCATTAATATTATAACCTTTGGATTTTAATTCAATTTTCAGTGCATCGGAAAATCCTTCTGTCTCAAAAACAATATGATCCGGAAGCCACTGGTGATGGAATCTAGGCGCGTTCACAGATTCCTGCATACTTAAATTAAATTCATATGTATTTAGAATTGTCTGTGCAACGGCTGTAATTATTGTAGATCCCCCGGGCGAACCGACCACCATCCAAAGCGTACCGTCTTTTTCAACAATAGTTGGGGTCATTGAGCTTAGCATTCGTTTCTCAGCTGCTATGCTATTGGCTTCAGCTCCTATAAGACCAAACATATTGGGCTCTCCTGGTTTAGCACTAAAATCATCCATTTCATTATTTAGGAAGAACCCTAGTTCATCGCTATAGAGTTTGGAGCCATATGCTCCGTTTAAGGTTGTAGTTACTGAAACAGCATTTCCCATCTGGTCCACAATGGAATAATGAGTAGTCTCATTACTTTCAATAATTTCCACGGTACCATGCTGTACATCACTCGAAAGAGTTGCCGAATCAAATGAAAAGTTCTCCATACGGGCTTGTAAATACTTTTTGCTTAATAAAACATCAAGCGGAATAACTACAAAATCCGGATCGCCAAGGAAGAAGTTTCTGTCGGCATAGGCCCGTCTTGCCGCTTCAGTAAACAACTGAATTGATTTAGCAGAATTATGACCAAAGTCGGAGATGTCATAAGATTCAATCATCTTAAAGATTTGATTTATTGTTACTCCACCACTGCTAGGGGGGCTCATTGAAATTATCCTTAAGTCCTTGTAATTGAATACAATAGGTTGTCGCCATTTGGCTTCGTACCCCGCCAAATCTTCTTCAGTTACATAACCTCCTTTTTCCTGGATAAATCTTGCCAGTATTTTGGCGGTTTCGCCTTTGTAGAATTCATCCCTTCCGTTTATTGCTATTCTCCTTAAAGTATTTGCCAGGCCAGGATATCTTAGGGTGTCTCCGGCATCGCACTTATTGTAAAACAAAGTACTTTCTCCATTTACACTTTTAATCTGATCCCAGTATTTATCCAGTCTGTCGGCTTGCTTTGAAGTTACCTGAACCCCTTCATCAACCAGTTTAATAACCGGGTCCATTATCTCTTTAATAGGCAGCGTACCAAATTTATTATGAACTTCAAATATTCCGGCTATAGTTCCCGGCACTCCAGTGGCAGTGGCACCCAGGGTGCTCTTTCCCGGAATTACATTGCCCAAAGAATCCAGATACATATCTTTGTGGGCCGCTAATGGTGCCTTTTCACGATAATCAAGGGCTCCTATAGAGCCATCATTTTTGCGGTAAACCATAAATCCACCACCACCAAGGTTGCCGGCAAATGGATAAGCCACTGCCAATGCAAGTTCAGTTCCAACCATGGCATCAAAAGCATTTCCTCCTTTTTGAAGTATGGCTATTCCTACCTTTGAAGCCTCTTCACGCGCAGATACTACCATTGCATTTTTACTTACCACACCAGTCGGTATAGGAGGCGGAGGTGAACATTGCGCGAATAGTAAAAGCGCAAAGAGTAGAATTAGTATTCGCATATTGAAGTATATTTTTGTTTGGAAAAAACCACAAGTTCATTGAAAAAATCGGTGAATTCTACTTCAAACGCTTCGTAGTTTTTTTCAAGATCAAGAATGGCAAAATTCATTTTACTTTTATTATTGGTTCTTCTGTTCATACCACTTAAAACCCTGCTAATCCCATCCATTTGGGCATAGTTGAGAAGCCAATTATCACTTATCATATAAGGGATCATTCGTTTAGTGCCATCGGGCAGAATGGTATAGTTGTCCTCCAGTAAATCATAAAATTTATCTACAAAAATTTCCAAAGGAGTTTCTGAATATTGCTTCCAGTTCTTAGCTAGAAAGTGATCGTAAAAAATATCTACTATTACCCTGCTGTAATGACTGTAATTCTGGTGTAATCTTTTACTGCTTACCCTGGGTATAGGGTGTGTATCTGTATAAGTATCTATTTCACGATGCAACAGGATTCCTTTTTGTATTCTATCTGGAAGGTGTTTGTATTTATTTGCTTTTATGCTGTCCGCAATAAAATTTCCGATAGTTATTTCGTCATCTCCAAAAGAGAGATATATGTGTGCTAAAAAATTCATTCAACACGAATATAACCTTAGCAACTGAATTTACAAATTAGGAGCGCATGATAATTGTTAAGACATGTATATTTGCAAAAACTATTTAAAATTCTATGACATTAATAAAATCTATTTCAGGCATAAGGGGCACCATAGGAGGGAGGCCTAACGATAATCTCACGCCAATTGATGCTGTTAAGTTCGCGGCGGCTTATGGGACATGGTTAAAAGACTATTCTAAATCGGATAATTTAAAAGTTGTTGTTGGAAGAGATGCCCGTCTTTCCGGAGAAATGATTCAGAATTTGGTAGTATCTACACTGGTTGGGCTCGGAATAGATATTATAGACCTTGGGTTGTCTACAACACCTACCGTAGAAATAGCCGTTCCGCTGGAAAATGCCAATGGGGGTATTATTCTTACCGCAAGTCATAATCCAAAACAATGGAATGCATTAAAACTATTAAATGAAAAAGGAGAGTTTCTTGATGCAGCCGAAGGGGCAATTATTCTTCAATTAGCGGAAAAAGAAGATTTCAATTTTGCTGAAGTAGATGAACTTGGAAAGATTACCAGAAATAATGCCTACATTGATATACATATAGACGAAGTTCTTAATTTGCCATTGGTTGACGCAGATACTATTAAAAAGGCCAAATTTAAAGTTGTTGTGGATGGCGTCAATTCTACAGGAGGCATTGCTATTCCGAAATTACTTGAATCCTTAGGGGTGGAAGTCATTAAGTTATATTGTGACCCTACCGGGAATTTTCCGCATAATCCTGAACCCCTGAAAGAACATCTGGGGGATATCTGCAAACTTGTTGTAAAGGAAAAGGCTGATTTTGGTATAGTAGTAGATCCGGATGTAGATCGTTTGGCATTCATTAGTAATGACGGCGAAATGTTTGGTGAGGAATATACCTTAGTGGCTTGTGCAGATTATGTTCTCGGGAAAACAAAGGGAAACACTGTTTCCAATTTATCTTCTTCAAGGGCGCTCAGGGATATTACGATTAAGCATCATGGCACGTATGAAGCTTCGGCTGTAGGGGAGGTCAATGTAGTGAAGAAAATGAAGTCCAACAATGCCATTATTGGGGGTGAGGGCAATGGCGGAATTATCTATCCGTCAAGTCATTACGGAAGAGATTCTCTTGTAGGCACTGCCTTATTTTTAATGCTTATGGCAGAGAAGGGAGGTACTGTAAGGGAATTGCGTGACAGTTACCCAAGTTACTATATGAGCAAAAAGAAAATTCAATTAACACCGGAACTTGATGTTGATGAAATCTTAGTGGCTATGGAAAAAAAATATAGCAATGAGGAAGTCTCGACTATCGATGGGGTAAAAGTAGACTTTCCAGAAAATTGGGTGCATTTGAGGAAATCCAATACTGAACCAATTATACGAATATATACAGAGGCAAAAACGCAAGCAGAAGCTGATACTTTAGCGGATAGAATAATAGATGAGATTAGAGAAATTGCAGGCATCTAATATTTAAAGCAAATTTATTTATAAGGCTGCGTGAGGATTAGAGATATTTTTCAGGTACTTTATCACGGTGTTTCCATCGTCTGTGTGTCCAAAGATAATACGCAGGATTCTGAATAATTTCTTCCTCGGTTAGTTTTAGGAACTGATTGGTAATTTCATTCTCTGCAGTTTTACTGCCTTCCAGAGCAATTGGTATAAATTCAGTTTTATAGTATCCACGTTTAACCTTAGAGACTTTGGCAAAAACAACTGCGTGGTCATACCTTTTTGCGAGTAACTCAGGACCATTAAAAACGGGCACTTTTATATTCATGAATTTTGTCCAGTATTGCGCCAGGTGTGCCTGAGGCGATTGATCACTTACAATACCATATACTGCTTTTATGCCATTTTGATGATTTCGTGCCATGGTTATAACGGTCTCTTTCTGAGAAATGGGCGTTGTGCTCCATATCGCACGGATTTTTTTTATTAATCGATCAAAATAAACATTTCCAATTTCCTGATATATTGCAAATCCTTTTGACTTTACATAACGATTTACGATGATACTCCATTCCCAATTGCCATAATGAGGAAACATTACCAAAATGCTTCGTTTTTTCTCCAAATCAAGAAGTAAATCAATATTGGGAGTGGCATAGCGCTTTTTTAATTCTTCTTCCCCGATATTTAAGGTTTTGATAGTTTCCAGAAACATATCACACATATGCTTGTAAAACGCCTTTTGAATTTTTTTGATCTCCTGGTCACTTTTATGAGGAAAAACAAGGGTCAGATTGTTATAAACTACTTTTTTTCTATAACCAATAATGCGATATACCAGAATATAAACCAGGTCAGAAAAAAGATAAAATAGCCTATAAGGAAGTATAGAGATTAACCATAAAAAAGGATAGGCAAGAATATATACCAGAAGTTGCATGCGTAAAATTAATATGGGCAAATATAGCTATATTTAGCGCTTAATTAAATGGATATATTTATGAATATGCATCTGGCAACAATTGCCATTATGGCTGTGAATATTTTGATTTCCTTGAAAGGATTTAATGATGTCACTTTCTTTGATCGCTATAAGTTTGCCATTGGGGCAATAAAGGCAGGTCAACGTGATAGAATGGTGACTTCAGGGTTTCTTCACGTAGATATTTCCCACCTCTTCATGAATATGTTTACTCTTTATTTCTTTGCCTCGGTTGTAATTAACTGGTTTGGCTGGGAAAAATTTATAATTATTTATTTTGTTAGCCTTGTTGCGGGAAGTATACTAGCCTTGTTTTTTCATAAAGATGAACCCTTTTATAGCGCTGTGGGGGCAAGTGGTGCTGTAACCGGTATATTATATGCTGCGATATTGCTACAACCTGATATGCGATTGGGAATCATGTTTATACCAATTCCTATCCCGGCATATATTCTGGGTCTTGCCTACATGTTATACTCTATCTATGGTATGAAAAAGCGTTTGGGTAATATTGGACATACCGCTCATTTTGGTGGAGCTATTGGAGGATATGCTACAACCTTACTTTTTAAACCGGATTTAATAATTACCGATACATTAATGGTGATCCTTCTTGCTATCCCAATAATAATTCTATTTGTTCTTGAAAAATTAGGTAAGATATAATAACACTTACATAAAACAGTAAGTAAAAACCTATATAAATTAGAGAAATATTCAATTTGCAGTCAACTAAATATTACTATTTGACGAAAAAATTAAGGTTATTTTATACCAATTTTGTTCTTTTGACGTTAGTTAAATGCCCAAATTAATTTAATTACCTACTTATGACTAAAAGAATCCCCCTTTTACTTATGGCCCTAATGGCCTTTTTTCAATCATGTAGCGACGAAACTACTGTCTTTCAGGACGAATTGCAAGATGATGTTTTTTTGGAAAACAGCGAATCTAAGCTTGTAAGCAGTATCTCCTATGATAAATCCGGTGTACTGGATATCTTTGAGGAAGAACAATTAACAAACAAGTCTTTTGGTACTGCCAAAGCTGAACTGGCGGGTGATTATCCTTTAACTCTTGTAGCCCAGGTTAAATCTCCAACTTATCAGGGCAGAGATAATCTTACAGCCTCCCATGTACATGTGGATGGTAATTATGCTTATGTATCATATAACACGGCCGGCGAGGACTATTTTGGTGCTCTGGATATTATTGATGTGAGTAACCCATATAGCCCCAGAATAACTTCCAGGTTGTTTTATATTAATGCAGATATGAATTCTTTACAATATAAGGATGGCTATTTATATGCTGCAGGAGGTGTTAACTCAGAAACTTCAGTTACAGCTACTTCCAATTCATTTGTTGCTAAACTGGCGGTAGCTAACGGAAAGTTTAACCTTGGATCAGGTATTGTCTACGGATTTCAGGAAGGCTTCAATGCCAATGATATCTCAATTGACAATGGCAAGGTTCTGGTAACCAGTGGTAAAGATGGTTCCTTAACGGCTTATGATCAATCGGATTTATCTGTATTGAATGAAGTTCCTTTTAGCGACCTACGGTCATTATCAATAAATAATGGTTCTATTGCACTTCTAAATGCAGGAACGGGAATTACAATTGTTGACTCAAATTTCCAAACCCTAAAGGAAATACCAATTTCTTCGGACCTTGGATTGGCAACTAAGAAAATAATAGATTTTACGGGAGACAAAATAATTGTTTCTGAGGGAAATAAAGGCGCCGGTGTATATAGTTATTCTTCGGGAAGCCTTTTGGAGTATATACCTATTTTGATTAATCCGGATGGAGTGGAACAGGAAGATAAAGTAACCAATGCGGTGGCGTCTAATGAAGGTGTATTATTAATGGCAAACGGAGGTGCGGGACTTTGTTTATCTGAAGAAAATGGGAATGCTGCAGATCTTGTTGGAATAATTGAATTAGAAGGATCAATCAATTACGTGGCCTCAAAAGGGGATTATATTTTTGCTGCTTCAGGCAGAGAGGGACTTCAGATTATAAAACTAAACAGACCCAGTGCAAGTCTGGAGGCAGAATGTACCGACACTCCAAAATACAATGGTAATTCCAATTTAGATGTAAATCAGGGAGAGGATCTGGCCTATAGCGGATCTAAAAGATTCAAGAATTTTAATGTAAGTGGAAACTTATTATTATGTGGATCATGGACGGTTAGGGAAGAAGTAAATATTAACAGCAATGCACTTTTTGCTATGTCTGGTACCTTAGTGGTAGCGCGAAATAACAAGCGCAGAAATGTAACGGTTGATGAGGGTGCTACTCTCAAAATTGAAGGAGATATTACTATTTACGGAGATTTAATCCTGAATGATGGAGCAAGTCTTGAATTTATAGGTAATGATTCTAAGGCTAATATTTTTGGAGATGTTATAAAAAATGGCAATGCAACAATCACCGGTCAATTTGAAGACCTAAGGGATAAATTTTAATACCACGAAATAAAAATTAAAAAGCCCCCACATATTTGCAGGGGCTTTTTTTATGGAATTAAGTTTTTATTATTGCAGCAATTCTGATATTTTATTTTCCAGAGCAGGGCCTCTTAAATCTTTAGCAATTATTACCCCATTCTCGTCCAGGATGAATGTGGCAGGTATTGCTCTGACATTATAGAGTTCGGCTATTTCATCAAAATATTTGATATTTGAAACATGGTTCCAAACCAAACCGTCCTCTTCAATAGCCTTAGTCCAGTCTTCAGCCCGTCTGTCTAAAGAAACTCCAAGAATATTAAGACCCTTGTCATGGTATTTATTATAAACCTGAACAACATTGGGGTTTTCTGCTCTGCAAGGCTTACACCATGCCGCCCAAAAATCTACTATTGTTACTTTTCCCAACACATCATTGAGTGCCAATTCATCGCCGGTAGGGGTAGGAGCGGAAAAATTTGGAGCCTTTGCGCCAATTGAGGTGTTTACAAGCTTGTCAAGTTTACCCTTAATTCTTTGACCAACAACAGTCTCCTTTATTTTAGGGCTCAGTGCGTCATACAATTCTTGAATTTCCTTTTCGGGAAGTACCTTTGTTGTCAATACTTTTTCAATTATTAAAGCAGAAATTAGAGCATCCGGGTTTTCTTTGGCAAATTTTAATTCGAAAGTTTTGGCCTCTTCCTGTAGTTCGAAATATTCATCTCTTAAAGATGCCATTGAGGCAGTGTCTTGTACTCCAGAGGCATTTCTCATCTCATCAGACATTGATCTTGCCCTTTGAGCCAGGCTTCTTGAATCCTGAAGGAAATCAGCAAATAAATCGTTCTGTAAAGTACCTTCAATTTTGGCGAAGGCCAGGCTGTCTTTTTGGGCACTTACCTCAATATTACCATTTTCAATTATTACCGGAATATTTCCACGTACGCTGTTAACTAATAAATAATGGAGCTCTGGCATTGAAGAAGAGCCTGTAAATGTAAACTTTCCGTTTTCTATTGTTGTGGTGTCTATTTCAATTAACTGATTGGCCTCATCGGTCTTTTTAAGAAAGACCTGTGTTCCGTTCTCTATTTCACCATTAAGAGTGCCTTCCAGTTTAAATCCTTCAGGAGAAGTGTTACATGCCATAAGTATGCCTAATAGCAATACAGGTAATACGATTTTTTTCATCATTTTTTAATTAAGAGGTGCAAAGGTAATTATATAAGACAGAATAAAAAAAGTCCTTATACATAAGGTTATGTTAAGGACATCTGTACTCATAAAATGTTGTTTCAGAACTGATAGCGTATTCCCAATGCAATATCAAAGTCAAAATTATCTGAAAAGTCATTATATCCCAAAATACCGAGTTCAGGCCTTAAGTCAAATGATAATAAGAGTGGGATATCAAAATTATATTCTACTCCTACATTTCCCGCCACTAAAACAAAGAAACCGCCATCGGGAGTGACATCATCTGGAATCGGTTCAAAGCTTGCACTACCAAATCCTGCGCCCGCTCCATAGAACCAGTTAAAATTACCATCTATATGGCGTACCCATTCGTAAAGCCCAGTTACTTTGAAAGCGTTATATTCCCTGCTGTCTCTCCAACCCAGATTTAACTCCAATCTGTGATATCTGCTCAGTAATCTTTGATAAGAAATTTCTGCGCCAAAACCATCGCTGTCACCCAGGCGAAGACCAAGTGCATTATCGGAAATTTCCTGAGCACTTATTGTTACTGTAAAAAGACACGCTAATAGGAAAAAGGGATTTAAAATTTTCATATGTTCTGATTTTAGTTTAGGTTTAAAATCGCTCTCAGCTAATAAAAACTTAATTTTGCATCTAAAATTGTTCAGGATTGGATAAAAATCTTTTAAAAGATCTGGAGAGTAGCCTGGAAGGCACTTTACATTTTGATAAGCTTTCCAGAGCCTTGTATGCTACTGATGCCTCTGTATACAGAAAAGTACCAATGGCTGTAACCTTTCCCAAAGGTAAAAATGACATTATAAAACTAATTCTTTTTGCAAAACAACATCATGTTGGGCTTATACCCAGAACTGCAGGTACATCATTAGCCGGACAATGCGTAGGTGATGGAATAGTTGTTGACGTATCCAAACATCTGACTAAAATTATACAACTAGATGTCGAGGGAAAAACTGTCACAGTTCAGCCTGGGGTAATCAGGGATGAACTCAATGAATATCTAAAAGAGTATGGGTTGTTTTTCGGACCAAATACATCAACCTCTAACCGCTGTATGATTGGAGGTATGGTGGGAAATAATTCGAGTGGGACAACATCTATTCAATATGGGGTAACGCGAGACAAAGTCATTTCATTAAAAACAATACTATCAGATGGTTCCCAGGCTTCATTTAAATCTGTTACCCCTTCAGAATACAGAAAAAAAATGAATTTAAATACTCTTGAAGGATCTATATACAGAGAATTGTTTACCGAGTTGCAAAACAAAAAGATACAGCAAAATATTAAAGAAGAATTTCCAAAAAGCAGTATTCATAGAAGAAATACCGGTTACGCAATAGATGAATTATTGCATAGTAGCCTTTTTGGTGGTCATGAGGATGAAATTAATATTTGCAAACTACTAAGTGGGAGCGAAGGAACTCTGGCTTTTACTACTGAGATCACGTTGCAATTAGACGACAGTCCACCTCCACTTGCAGCCATGGTCGTTACCCACTATAAAACCCTCGAAGATTGCCTCCAGGACGTAGTTCCAGTTATGAAACACAATTTACACCTGTGCGAAATGATGGATAAAGTGATATTGGATTGCACCAAAAATAATAGAGAACAGTTATCCAACCGATTTTTTGTTCAAGGTGATCCGGCAGCCTTACTTATGTTAGAGTTGAAAGATGATTCTGAAGATGGTCTTGAAGGAAATTTGCAAAAACTCCTAAAAACGATAGAGGCTTCCGGACTTAGCTATGCCAATCCTATTCTGAGGGGAAACGATATTATTAAAGCCATTGCGTTAAGAAAGGCAGGTCTTGGCCTATTAGGAAATATGGTGGGAGATAGGAAGGCTGTGGCCTGTATAGAGGACACTGCGGTTGCCTTAGACGATCTGAATGATTTCATTGGAGAATTCACACAGATTATGAAGGGTTACGGTCAGGATGCGGTCTATTACGCTCATGCAGGTGCTGGCGAACTTCATTTAAGACCAATTCTGAACTTAAAACGGGCTGATGATGTTTCTCTTTTCAGGTCAATTACAACAGATGTGGCTAAACTCACCAAAAAATATGGAGGGTCCTTTAGCGGGGAACACGGTGATGGCATTGTCAGAGCAGAATTTATTCCTATGATGCTTGGAGAGGATAATTATAAATTGCTTACCCGGATAAAATCTTATTTTGATCCTGATCATATTTTTAATCCGGGAAAAATTGTAGACGCCTATCCAATGGACGAATCATTGCGCTATGAAATTGAACGCAAAGAACCCGAGATCAAAACAATTTTTGACTTCTCAGACAGCGAAGGGATATTAAAAGCCGCTGAAAAATGCAATGGGAGTGGAGATTGCCGAAAAACCCATTTAGCTGCCGGTGGAATGTGTCCCAGCTATCATGCAACAAAGAATGAAAAGGATACCACCAGAGGACGTGCAAATGCGCTTCGAGAAGTACTCACAAATTCCGCTGAGACAAACCGATTTAATTCTTATGATTTAAAAGAGGTATTCGACCTGTGTTTAAGTTGTAAAGCCTGTGCCAGTGAATGCCCCAGTAATGTTGATGTTGCCACCTTAAAATCTGAGTTTTTGTATCAATATCAGGAGGCCAACGGGTATAAATTCAGAAATAAATTATTTGCATTTAATACCCGATTAAATGCTTTGGGAAGTATTGCTCCCAAAATCACGAATACGATTTACAATTCTCGAATACTGGGTTATTTGATCAAGAAAATTTCAGGAATTGCATCTGAAAGATCATTGCCAAATATTTCAAATATAAATTTAAATAAATACCTTCAAAACACTTATAAACAAGAAGTTAATAAAGAAAAAGAAGTTATCCTCTATATTGATGAATTCACACGTTACCTGGACACTGATGTTGGTAAAGATGCTGTAGATTTATTGTGTGCATTAGGGTATAGCGTGCATCTCTTTTACGGCGAAAGTGGACGAACATATATTTCAAAAGGGTTTTTAAATGAGGCTAAAAAGCTGGCAGATAAAAATATGGCATCATTGTTCAAATATGCCCAAAAGGGTACTCCAATTCTTGGAATAGAACCATCTGCAATACTGACCTTCAGAGATGAATACAAAAGGTTTCATTTTGAAACGGAAAAAGTTGACGCAATTGCTTCTGCATCTTACCTCATTGAGGAATTCCTGGCTAAGGAAATAAAAAATGGAAACATTAGAAAAGAACAATTTACAAAGTCGGCTGCAACTATAAAAATACATGTCCATTGCCATCAAAAGGCACTCTCTGACCAAAAAGTAACTTTCGATGTATTAAATCTCCCGGAAAACTATAAAGTAAGTATCATTTCTTCAGGCTGCTGCGGTATGGCCGGATCCTTTGGATATGAAAAGGAGCATTATAGTATAAGCATGCAAATTGGGGAGTTAAAACTCTTTCCATCAATAAGAAAATCTGAAGAGAGCGTAATTATTGCAGCTAATGGGACGAGTTGCAGGCATCAGATTTTAGACGGAACAAAGCGGAAGGCGCTCCACCCCTTAACTATTTTAAAAAATGCATTATGCATTAATTGATTTGTCTACTTTTTCAGCAGTTTGTTGTTTTGAGACCTGTTTCATTTTAAGGGAGGTAATGAGTTCTGATAAATCCATTGACTTTAAATCTTCATCTGCAAAAAAGGGAGTGAGTTTGTCATAGCTATAATTATAAACTTTCCATCGCTTAAATGAATACTCCAAAGCGCTAAGGTTTTCTACCCAATCACCGGAATTAAGATAAGTACAATTGCCGTTCTTTGTCTCAAGAATTTCCTTTTTAGGCTGGTGAATATGTCCGCATATCACAAAGTCATATCCCTTCGCTATACCGGTTTCTATTGCTGTTCGCTCAAAATTGTCAATATATCTTACCGCATTCTTCACACTATTTTTTATTATTTTTGCCAGTGAATATCTTTCTTTCCCAAGTTTGATAAAGAACCAATTTAATATTCTATTTAAACGGAGTAAGAGATCGTAACCATATCCACCCAGTTTAGCGAGCCACTTTACGTGTAAAATGGAAATATCAAAAACATCTCCATGAAAAACCCAGGCTTTTTTGCCGTCTAATTCTAAAATTAATTTGTCTTGAATACTAAAGTTTCCTATAAAGATATTGCTGAACTTACGCAACATATCGTCATGATTGCCAGTAATATAGATGACTTCAGTACCATTTGAAGCCATACTTATAATTTTTTTAAGAATCCTCAAATGAGACGCAGGGAAGTAGTATTTGCTAAATTGCCAGATGTCAATAATATCCCCGTTTAAAATTAATTTTTTAGGTTCTATGCTACTTAGATAGGCCATTAATTCTTCTGCATGGCAGCCATAGGTCCCTAAATGCACATCTGATATTACCACTACGTCTATATACCGCTTCTTCAAAGGATAAAGAATTAATTGATTGTAAAATTAGACCCATTGGTATAATATTGTTTTAAGTTAAAGACACTATTGTATAATGCCAAGGTTAAGTTTGACGTAGATAAACAGCCATTTGTTACCTTAATATTAACTGGACGCGCATTTTGGTTTCCCATAATTTAACATCTATCTTTGGCTATTGTAAAAATGAGGCAGTACTCATAATATGATATAAGAAAGACCTTAGTTTATGGCTGGTAATACGTTTGGGACACTTTTTAAACTCACTACTTTTGGTGAATCACATGGTAAAGCAATCGGGGGCGTTTTGGATGGCTGCCCATCAGGAATAACTTTGGACATGGATGCGATTCAACAAGAACTGGATAGAAGAAAGCCTGGCCAGTCGGCAATAGTTACCCAGCGTAAAGAGCCGGACACAGTCGTTTTTTATTCCGGTATTTTTGAAGGGAGGACTACGGGAACACCAATTGGTTTTGCTATTTATAATACCAATCAAAAATCAAAAGATTATTCACATATAAAGGACTCTTATCGTCCTTCTCATGCAGATTACGTCTATGATAAAAAATATGGTTTTAGAGATTACAGGGGAGGGGGCAGAAGTTCAGCCCGTGAAACAGCGAGCCGAGTGGTTGCCGGCGCAATAGCCAAACAATTTTTAAATGGAATTCGCATAAATGCTTTTGTTTCTCAGGTAGGTTCAATTTGCCTGGAAAAGGGTTACACCGATCTGGATTTAAATTTAACGGAAAGTAACGTTGTTCGTTGTCCGGATCCGGATACGGCTGCCAGGATGGAATCGTACATTAAAGAAATACGAAAAGAAGGAGATACAGTGGGTGGGATTATTAGTTGCGTAATAAAGAATGTCCCTGTTGGACTTGGAGAGCCTGTTTTTGATAAGCTACATGCCGACCTGGGAAAAGCTATGTTATCTATTAACGCGGTTAAAGGATTTGAATATGGCAGTGGTTTTGAAGGTGTTAAAATGAAAGGGAGTGTTCATAATGATCAATTTAAAGCTGATGGCAGTACAACTAGCAATAACAGTGGTGGTATACAGGGTGGAATAAGCAATGGAATGGACATTTATTTCAACGTGGCATTTAAACCGGTTGCTACGGTCATTCAGTCTTATGAAACTCTTGATAAAGATGGGAACATGGTCAAAACTCAGGGTAAAGGTCGGCATGACCCCTGCGTAGTACCAAGAGCGGTGCCAATCGTAGAAGCAATGGCGGCATTAGTACTTGCAGATTTCACTCTGCTAAACAGGACCATCAAATTATAAACTTGCTTTTTTAGGGGTTTTCCCATCAAAATACTATCTTTCTAGACTAAACTTTTTATATGAAGAAACTGGAATTGCATTGGCAAATCCTGATAGGGATGATTCTTGGCCTTCTTTTCGGCTTCGCAATGACCTATATTGAATGGGGGCGTGGTTTCGTACAGGATTGGATCAATCCTTTTGGGACCATATTCGTTAAACTACTTAAACTAATTGCAATTCCTCTTATTCTAGCGTCTTTAGTCAAGGGAATTTCTGATTTAAAGGATATTTCCAAATTTAGAAATATTGGACTTCGAACAATAGCCATTTACATATGTACTACAATAATTGCTATTACTATCGGTCTGGTTTTGGTTAATATTTTGCAACCAGGTGAAGGCATTTCAGAAGAAACAATTACTAAATTAACAGAGACCTATGCTTCAGATAGTGGCGTAACCTCCAAGCTTGAAGCAGCTTCCAGGCAAAAACAAGTTGGCCCGTTACAGTTTTTGGAAGATATGGTTCCCGATAATGCATTTGGTGCGCTTAGTGATAACAGCCTAATGCTTCAAGTGATATTTTTCACTATTTTCTTGGGTATATCTATGTTATTAATAGGTGAAAAAAGGTCTAAACCGCTAAAGAAGTTTTTTGATTCACTAAATGATGTAGTGCTGAAAATGGTAGATTTAATAATGCTTACGGCTCCGGTGGCCGTTTTTGCGTTATTAGCCAATGTTGTTGTTTCTTCCGGGGACCCGGATCTATTGCTGGCATTATTGAAATATGCAGGCGTAGTAGTTTTAGGACTACTTTTAATGATTGTTTTTTATAGCATAGTGGTGGCCACGTATACCAAGAAGAATCCATTTTGGTTTTTAAAGGAGATTAGTCCGGCCCAACTATTGGCTTTTTCCACAAGCTCTAGTGCCGCTACATTACCTGTGACAATGGAAAGGGTAGAAGAGCATATTGGCGTAGACAAAGAAGTTTCTAGTTTTGTACTCCCTGTTGGAGCTACTATAAATATGGATGGCACAAGCTTATATCAGGGTGTTGCGGCTGTTTTTATTGCTCAGGCTCTTGATTTTGATCTTACGCTTGGAGGGCAATTGACAATTGTTCTTACCGCCTTACTTGCGTCAATTGGCTCTGCCGCTGTACCTGGTGCTGGTATGGTCATGCTGGTCATTGTTTTGGAATCTATTGGTTTTCCATCAGATAAGCTGGCAATTGGTCTGGCACTTATTTTTGCAGTAGACCGGCCTTTGGATATGTGCAGAACTATTATAAATGTTACCGGAGATGCAACGGTTGCTATGGTTGTTGCCAAGTCTGTTGGTAAATTAGGGAAACCCCATGTAGAGGATTGGGACGAATTTTATGAAGAAGTAAAATAAATTTAATACAATACCAATGAACATTTGTTTTCTTATGTATCCCTGGGAGGAGATTGATCCTGAGAATGACACAAGCCTGGCTTTAATTCACGAATGCGTTAAACGAAACCGCGGCGCAACTGGTCACTACGTTTAATGATGCGCATCAACCTTTAAAAATATTTTCTAACGGATTCCCAAAAAATGTAGTGACCTAGGAAGGTCTGGCTGTTTTTAGTGAATATATTAGTGGAGCACTTTCAATTAAAAGACTTAAAGAATAAGCATATAGAGTTTTAGCTTCAGACAGTTTAATCCAGAAATTTTGCTTTTAATTCGGGAGTTGGGATCATGCATTCATTTTGTTTCCCAAACCAGCCATACCTGTTTTTTGCTACAAAATCATAGATCCAATCCCTTATAGGTTTCGGCACCCATTCAAATACACCTAATAGACGCCATCCACCCCCAAAAGACTTACCAATCTCCAACGCCGCAGTTGATTTTGTATAAAAGGCAATATTAGGATCAATCAGAATGATTGAATCTATTTGTGAGGAATTTATTCCTCTTTCTTTAAGAAGTAATGCAGCTACCTCACTTTGCAAAGCGGCAAACTTATAGACATTTTTTTTATCATGCTTAATGACAAATTGAATAGCGCTATTGCAAAGGTTGCAAACGCCATCGAACAATATGATTTTTTTATCTCCTTGTGTTTTCACGATTCAAAAATAAAGCCTAACAATAAGATTCCGATATGTTTTATAATGTATTTAAGAAAGTTCGGCATTAATTTAAGAGTAAGCTTGTGGTTTCTAATGATAGTCAAAAACTATTTTTTGGTTTCAACCAATTCTAATTGATCCACACTTACATTAGTGGTAAACATACCGTAATTGACTACAGCTTTGTTTTTTTCGAGTTTGTCAATGCTGCCAACGGCCCTGCCATCAAACATTCTAACCCGATCTCCAATTTTAAAAACTGGTCTCGGTTTATTTTTCTCTTTTAAACCTGCTTTTTTCTTTTCTGTCTTCTTTTTCTCACGAATAATATTTACCTCTTTCTGTACTTCCTGAGCAGTTTGTACTTTTTTTTGTCTCTCAGTCTTGGCTTGAACAGCAGATTTTTTCTTGCGTTTACTATTTTCAGTCTCCACAATTCTTATAAGTTCGGAAACAAGGATACGTTTCTTTTTATCTTGAAAATATTTGTCTGCTATAGTATTTACTTTATTACCCAATACGATCATTCTCTGGTCATGGTCATACAATTCCTGATAATTTTCCAACTTCGATTTTACTTTGGCATTTAGTTTTTCCAGCCGAATAGCTTCATCCCGGGCTTTAGACTCTTCTTCCTGTAACCTGGTGCCAGTTTGAGCCATTTTATTCCGCTCTTTCTGCATTTTGGCAATGGTTGCATCAAACCGCAATTTACCCCGTTCAACCTTCTTCTTGGCTTTGTTGATTAAATTATATGGAATCCCGTTTTTCTGGGCTACCTCAAAAGTAAAAGAGCTTCCAGGTTGTCCTAACTCCAATTGAAAGGTAGGTTCCAGAGTCTTGGAATTGAATAACATATTTGCGTTAGTAGTATGTGGCAGTTCATCCGCTAAGGCCTTTAGGTTAGCATAGTGGGTAGTAATAACACCAAACGCGCCACGCTCATAGAAAACTTCTAAAAAAGCCTCAGCAAGAGCTCCACCTAATTCGGGATCACTTCCTGTTCCAAATTCATCAATAAGGAATAAGGTGTCCTTATTACACTTCTTAAGAAACTTATTCATATTCTTTAGTCTGTAACTGTATGTGCTTAGATGATTCTCAATAGATTGATTATCACCTATATCTGTAAGAATATTTTTAAACAGACATAAAGAACTGCGTTCATGAACAGGAATTAAAAGCCCACTTTGCAACATAATCTGAAGTAATCCTATTGTTTTTAGAGTAATACTTTTCCCTCCGGCATTTGGGCCCGAAATTACAATTATCCTTTTCTCTGGATGTAGCTCAATGGTCTGTGGCCATGTCTTTTGTCCACTTCTTTTGTTAGTCAAAAAAAGTAAGGGATGGAAAGCATCTCGCAAATAAAGCCTGCCATTACTGTTTATTTCAGGTAATAGCGCATTCATTTCACTTGCGTATTTAGCCTTGGCAGCTGTAATATCGACCTGTGTTAAAAAACTTTGATATTCACGCAGGAGATATTCGTAAGGCCTGATCAGATTTGTTAATTGATTCAGAATCCTTTGAACCTCCTCTTTTTCATCAAATTCAAGGTTATTGAGCTCTCTACTATATCTTAATGAAGCCTCCGGTTCTATATAAACTATACTTCCGGTTTTAGAGGTTCCCATTACGGTACCTTTAACTTTCCGCCTGTACATTGCCTTAACGGCCAGTACTCTCCGATTTTCTACGACAGACTCCCGGATTTCGTCCAAAAAGTCGGAAGACTGGCACGAATTCAGGGCCGTTATAAAACTTTGATTGATTTTACCTTTAACATGGTTTATTTGACTGCGTATGACCTTTAATTCACCGGAAGCATTGTCTTTCACCTCACCAAAACGATCGATAACTAAATCTATATTAGAAATTATCTCGGTATTGGATTCAATTTTTTCGGTACTGGCAAATAACAAGGGGTAATAATCCTTAAATTTTTTAAAGAATTTTTTATGGGTATTCACTGAAGTGCAAATAATACCAATTCGTCGAAAACCCGAAATTTCCAGGGTTGTATTTTCTATTTTAAGTAGCTGTAATTCCTTGTTTATGGAATCAAATCCGTGATTGGGAATCCGATTATCATTGCTATAAGAAGACAGATATTCAGAAGTTTGCCCTAATACTTGTATTAGGTCTTCTTTTGCTGATATTGGCTGGATAGCTACAGCACCTATCTTTCCTAATTCGGTACTGCAGCGGTCTGACAGTTGCTGCAATACTAAAGGGAACTCTAAATCTTGTAAGGTTTTTTTATCTATTGTTTGCATTTTTAGGAATTGCAGATGTCAAAGGTATGGAATAGGGGTGATTTTGAAAATTCTATGTGGCAATGAGTACAAATAACATCACGCGAAAGAATAGCTATGTAAATAAAACCGGGTAAAATGCTTGCTGATTTTAACATTTAGCACAATAATCCAATATAAAGCGGTGTTTAGTAACTATAGAACAACGATTTGAATTTAGTTCTGAGCCTAAAAGCTGTTTTAAATGAGAAGATATTTCAATAGTACTGCCTTGCTAGTACTACTTACAATTATAGTTAGTTGCAGTTCAACGAGGAATGTTGAAATACAGACTATGGAGCCTGCAAAGGTTTCTCTTTCCAATACCATTAAAAGAGTGGGAATTATAGGCGGGAAGGTACATTTAAAAGAAGCGAAAGATCAAACTGCACTAAACCAGCATATTGCCAGAGAAAATCAACAACTTGCCCTTAAGGCAAGGGATGCAGCAATTAATGGACTATATAATGTACTTGCCGGCGACAAACGTTTTGACACCATAATATTGCTGGAAGATAACGCACAAAATGAGGAAGATCTTACTATTAATGGGAATTACTTAGACTGGAACACAGTTGAATATTTATGTCAAAAAAATAAGGTTGATGCCATTTTTTCAATGGCTTATTATGATTCAGACACAAGGGTTTCTTTAAAAAAAACCACTATGGAACAACTAAATTTGTTGCGTGTTAAAGAAAAAGTTGCCGCGCAACAAATTACACTTGAAACCTTAATTGAAAACGGATGGCGCATTTATGACCCCTCTAGTAAACTTCTTATTGATGAATTTACTTTTAACAATCAGATTATTTCAACTGCCAAGGGACTTGATCCTTATGAAGCACTGCAGGCAATAGAAGACAGAACAAAAAATATAGTAGCACATAGTAAACAGACAGGAAGTTCCTACGGAGCCAGATTACAACCCTATGAGCATAGTATTTCCAGAGATTATTACGTTCGCGGCACACCAGATTTTGAACAGGCAGAAATCTACACTTTATCGGGTGATTGGGAGGCGGCAGCGGACCTTTGGAAAAAGGAAACAGAAAATAATGATCCAAAAATAAGCAGCAAAGCCTGCTATAACCTGGCGATTTTAAATGAACGTAACAATAATTTAGCAGAGGCAATGGACTGGGCACACAAGGCCTATTCTAAACACCAGACAAAAAAAATAGCGGAGTATATAGAATCATTAAAGTACCGGCAACAGCAACATGAGCTCCTTCTCCTTCAACAATCAGAACCTTTAACTTCAAAATAGTTTTCCAGACCGATTGGAATGTTATTTATGATTTGGTAAAGTGGTTATTATTGGTTTAATTTTATGACCGGTAATAAGCCCTATAATAAATGAACGTTTCTATTCATCCAAGCTGGCAGAGTCAGCTGCATTCTGAATTCCAACAACCTTATTTTGATTCACTGGTGCGGTTTGTTAGAGATGAATACGCCTCAACTACATGTTTTCCTCAGGGAAATAAAATTTTTGCTGCATTTGACCACTCAAATTTTGAGGCGACCAAAGTGGTAATCATTGGTCAGGATCCTTACCACGGGCCCAACCAGGCCAATGGTCTCTGTTTTTCAGTAAAAGAAGGAATCCGGCATCCACCATCATTAATAAATATATTTAAGGAAATAGAAACGGATATTGGAAAACCATACCCCAAAAGTGGTGACCTCGAACACTGGGCGGACCAGGGTGTTCTATTATTGAATGCCACACTTACTGTAAGGGCGCATAGCGCCGGGAGCCATCAGAATAAGGGATGGGAAGTTTTTACTGATGCCGTTATCCGGAAACTTTCGTACGAAAAGGAAGGACTCGTATTTTTGTTATGGGGTGGATTTGCTAGAAAGAAGATTACATTGATAGATACTTCAAAACATCATATTCTTACCTCAGGACATCCTTCCCCTTTAAGTGCCAACAGAGGTCTGTGGTTTGGCAACAAGCATTTCAGTAAAACAAATGAATTATTAAAGAAGATGGGCAAAGTACCTATAAATTGGTGATCAATTTATCAACGTCAAGTTTGTGACTTATCAAGTCTAGTTTATACAGATAATCCTGTACGTTCTCAATAGCTTCTGCACTTAGCTGTGACTGACTCCATTGGGTTATTCTTAACCATTCACGCACATCTTCTAACTGCTGACCATATTTATTGGATAATGTCCTGTCAATACTTGGAATAAGTTTAAATTCTGTTGTGTAAAGATTAATAATTTCTAAAATATGACGAAGAAGCTCTTTATTCTTTATGAGAAATGATTCAGTAGCAGCGATAACAAAACATGGCCATGGAGTAGGGCAGTCTTCCAATCTTCTAAATATCCCTGCATCAACAACAGGTTTTGTTGTAAAGTGTTCCCACATAAAATAATCTGCTGTTCCCGATTTTAAAGCTTCTATAGCCCCATCCAGAGTGTGTATTATCTCAAATTTCAGAGAAGATGTTTCCCAACCCTGATTTTGGGCATTTACAAAAGACATTAAGTGGCTACCACTACCATATCTGGAAATGGCCACAGTGGTATTTTTCAAATCTTTTACATTCTGGTAAGTGCTGTTGGCCGCAACATGTATTCCCCAATGAAGTGGTGTCGCAATATATTCTTGTACTATTTTTACGGGATTACCTTCAATAATGCTTTTCACAATTCCTTCTGTAAGAATAATGGCTAACTCTGCTTGCCCATTCTCTAACATTTCACTCATTTTCCCTGTGCCTTCCGGAATATCTGTCCATACCAGATCTATTCCTCTTGTTTTAAAAGCACCTTCTTCTATAGCCATTAGCCAGGGAAAATTAAAGTGTTCCGGGACGCCTACAATTTTTACAGTTTTCAATAGGCCGTAAGTTTATCAAGCGTATATTTAATAAGGGAATCAATAGTTTTAACCGGATCTTTGGAAAATTGGCCTGTAATTCTGTTTGCCAGCACGCAATTCATTGATGCTGCTCTGTGCCCCATTAATTTTGCAAGTCCAAAAATTGCAGATGTTTCCATTTCCAGATTAGTAATTCTCATTCCATTATACTCAAAAGAACTTAATTTAGAATTAAGGTCATTATCCTCTAATAATAAGCGAAGCCTTCGTCCCTGCGGTCCATAGAAACCAACGTTGGTACCGGTAAAACCTAAAATAACCTTGTCTGAGCGGAGCTTCTCTGTTAATTGCAGATCTGATTCCACCACATAAGGAATAGACTTGAAGACGGACCATTCTGAATGATCTATAAAAGCAAGCTGCATTTCAGGATGTTGAATATGTTCACTTTCATAAAAATGAAGCACGTTGTCAAAACCAATGGCATATTCACTTAATAAAAAGGAATCTGTTTCTATATCCGGTTGAATTCCACCCGAAGTGCCAATTCTGACTATATCCAGACTAGTTTTGTCTTCTTTTATAGTTCTGGTCCCGAAATCAATATTGACCAGGGCATCAAGCTCATTCATCACAATATCAATATTGTCCGTTCCTATGCCTGTGGATACAACTGAGATTCTGGTGCCGTTAAGCATACCGGTATGTGTGATAAATTCCCTTTTCCCTTTTTGTAATTCAAGCGTGTCAAAATATTTGGAAACTAAAGGAACCCTATTTTGATCGCCAACAACTATAACAGTCTCTGCCAGGTCTTCGGGAAGTAAATTGAGATGGTATATGCTTTTGTCAGCATTAAGAATGAGTTCGGATGCACTCAGCTGCATACTACAGTTTTAAAATTCTGTCGGACTCAGTATTATATAAGAAATTATATTTTAACGCGCCTCCCAGGTAGTCTTCACTGTCTCTTATTTGAGAATAATAATTGGTTTGGCCATCGAGAATTTGTTTCCCTTTTGCGGTAAGTCTTACCGGGTTGAAGGAGGTAAAAAGAGGTCGTAAGCTAGAAATTACCCGCTCGTACTGGGTATCGCCAAAACCATAAAACCCTTGATTTTCAATTAGTTTACCTAACAGCTCCTTTTTAGATTTAGGTTTTTGATGAAGAGAAAATTCCAAGACGCGATTTTCCAATTCGTTTAGACCGTTTTTAATGGTAGGAAACCTTCTGAGGTGAACTTTAATGGCATCTGAGAGATAATCAAATTGATAATTATCAAAATCTATTAGATTTTCTAATCGGATGGGATTATCACTACAATACAATTGCCAGACATAGTCTGCATATTCAATATCGTTCTGGGAAAGCTTTACTTTATTTTCATAAGAATTTAAAAGTTGTTCATCACTCAAGTCATTAAGCCTGTATAAGCGATTTGTTTCGTCTTCATCGCCACTGCACACCAAATAAATTTCGGCATATCGCCGATGTTTTTTAAGCCAACTTAAGACAGCCAGCATATTTATCTGGCAAAATAGGTCGTATTCAAACCAAAGTATAATCTGATCTTGTTGTTTATGATTACAAAGGGAACGATATTCTTTTAGTGTTTTTTCAACAAACCAGGATTTACTAACCTTATAATTTTTATGAAGAAAATCAAAACGCGTTTTCCAAAAGGATTCACTACCCACATTGGTTTCCGTTTTACCCTCACAAAGCATTTCCCGCCAGGTGATTATATCGCCCTTAAGTTTTAGTGTCTTTAACTTTTGGGTGAAACTATCCCCGTTGGTGATATGCAATTGGGAACTCATTATATAGGTTGTTTAGTTTATAACGTTTAAAAGTAACATTTAATCGAAAAAAACAAAAACAAATTAACAGAAAAACCTGTGTAATTTTATAAAAATAAATTATCTCGCCTGTTCAGGAGGATAAAAGCACCCCCAAGTTAACCCCCAACTCGTTTTGTCTTGAATCCCATTTCTTGAAGCAAGGTCATAATTTTGTCCCTGTAATCCCCTTGAATTATGATGGAACTGTTTTTAAATGAGCCTCCAACGCTTAATTTTTTCTTTAAATCCTGCGCTAATTTCTTAAAATCTTGCTCAGCTCCGTTATACCCTTCCAAAATAGTGATCGGTTTACCTTTTCTTTTTTCGTATTTACAAATTATGGGCTCTTCCTGAAGCCATACTTCGCGCTTCTTCTCAGTAATTTTTTCCTCTTCTGAAGAGATGTGTTCGGGGAATAAGTTCTTTAATTGATCTTTTAAATCCATTTCAAGACAATTTTATTTATTGGTAAAACACACAATATTTAAAATAAAAAATATTATAAGTTATTGAAATAAAATTAGTTATATGCGTTTATATAAAGTAATAAATTATTTTTTAATTAAACCAAGATCAATAAGACGTTCATTCAAAAACTCTCCTGCTGTAATATCCTCAAAGCGCTTGGGATGCTCTTCATCAATACAATTTTCAAGGCAATCGAGCGGCATACTACTTATGGGATGCATAAAAAAAGGAATAGAATATCTTGAAGTGCTCCATAATTCACGCGGTGGATTTACTACCCTATGGACAGTTGATTTTAGTTTTTCGTTTGACAAGCGCGAAAGCATATCCCCAACATTGATCATTAACTGATCTGTGGTAGCGATTGCATCAACCCATTCTCCATTATGGTTTTGAACCTGCAGACCTCTGCCATGGGCTCCCATTAGCAAGGTTATGAGGTTAATATCTCCATGAGCTGCTGCTCTTACAGCATTTTTGGGTTCATTTAGTATTGGCGGATAGTGAATGGGTCTTAAAATAGAATTCCCATTTTTAATATACTCATCAAAGTAAGTTTCTTGCAGATCCAAATGAATGGCCAATGCCCTCAGGACATACTTCGCAGTTTTTTCCAACATCTTATAAGTTTCTTTGCCAACTACATTGAATTCTGGTAGCTCTTTTACGGTCACATTTTCAGGATATTCAGCTTCCAATGCGGGGTCATCTTCAACAAATTGCCCAAAATGCCAAAATTCTTTTAGGTCTCCTTCTTTTCTTCCTTTGGCATGTTCTTTCCCAAATGAGGTATAGCCTCTTTGTCCGCCAATACCTTCAATTTCATAAGAATCTTTTATTTCCTGAGACAAATTAAAGAACTTTTTAACTTCATCATATAAATCCTTAACCAGGTCATCAGAAAGAAAATGACCGCTCAGTGCCACAAAACCAATGTTTTCAAATGCGCTGCCTATTTCTTTTATGAATTTTTCTTTTCGCTCCGGATCACCACTTGTATAATCTCTTAGGTCTACGCTGGGTATACTACTCATTGCTATGGTTTTTTAGTAGTTTCAAAGTTAATAAATATTACCTGCAAATATGCAGGGCATTTCTACTGTTTTATTGAGGTCAATTTTGTTACATTTATACCCAAAATACGCCTACAATCTATTCGTTGAAATATGCACTATTTAAGCAAGGGGATTAGTAAAGAAAAACTGCTGGAGCTTTACCGGGCTATGTTGAAGCCAAGGATGATCGAAGAGAAAATGCTAATTCTCTTACGACAGGGAAAGATATCAAAATGGTTTAGCGGTATAGGTCAGGAAGCTATTTCAATAGGAGTTGCCAGTGCTTTAACTAAAGATGAATATATTCTTCCAATGCATAGGAATCTAGGTGTATTTACTACGCGAGGTATACCCTTATTTCGATTATTTGCGCAATGGCAAGGTAAGTCCAGTGGTTTTACTAATGGGCGTGATCGAAGTTTTCACTTTGGAACACAAGAGTACAAAATTGTGGGAATGATTTCTCATCTGGGGCCACAATTAGGGGTGGCAGATGGAATTGCTTTGGCTGATCTTCTGAAAAAGAGACAAAAAGTAACAGCTGTTTTTACCGGTGAAGGTGCTACAAGTGAAGGAGACTTCCATGAGGCTCTAAACGTTGCCGCGGTTTGGGGTTTACCAGTATTATTTTGTGTTGAAAACAATGGTTATGGACTTTCAACGCCAATTTCAGAGCAGTTTAGGTGTGAACATATTGCTGATAAAGGCAAAGGCTATGGAATGGAAGCCTATATTATTAATGGTAATAATATACTTGAGGTCTACAGTAAAGTTAATGAACTATGTGAAAGCATCCGGAAAAAGCCAAGGCCAGTTTTATTGGAGTTCAAAACATTTAGAATGCGCGGACATGAAGAGGCCAGCGGCACTAAATATGTTCCAAAAAAATTGTTGGAGGAGTGGGCAGCCAAGGATCCATTAGAAAATTATGTAGAATATCTGCACGCCCAGGGACTACTTTCTGAAGAGATGGAAGTTGAATTTAAAAAGGAGATTATTCACGAAATAGATGAAAACCTACAGCTCGCTTTCGCGGAAGGACAAGTTCAATTTAACGAAAGCAAAGAATTAAAAGACGTATATAAAGAGTTTGATTATCAAGATATTAAACCAAATAATGAAACGCGTAATATTCGCCTGGTTGATGCAATTTCCGAAAGCTTAAAGCAATCTATGGAAAAGCATGAGAATTTGGTGATACTGGGGCAGGACATCGCTGATTATGGAGGTGTTTTTAAAATAACAGAGGGTTTTGTTGAAGCATTTGGAACAGATCGGGTGAGAAATACGCCTATCTGTGAATCGGCAATTGTATCTGCGGCTATGGGGCTTTCAATTAACGGAATGAAGTGTGTTATGGAAATGCAATTTGCCGATTTTGTTAGTTCGGGTTTTAATCCCTTAGTTAATTACCTGGCCAAGGTCCACTACCGGTGGAATGAAAAGGCGGATGTAGTAGTTAGAATGCCATGTGGAGGAGGAGTAGGAGCCGGTCCTTTTCATTCCCAGACCAATGAGGCCTGGTTTACAAAAACTCCGGGGCTTAAAGTAGTTTATCCTGCTTTCCCTTATGATGCCAAAGGTCTTTTGGCAACAGCCATTAATGATCCAAACCCCGTTTTGTTTTTTGAACACAAGGCACTTTATCGCAGTATATATCAGGAGGTTCCATCGGCATATTATACCTTGCCTTTTGGAGAAGCCGCCCTGTTGAAAGAAGGTGAAGAGGTTTCAATAGTCACATACGGCGCCGGCGTTCACTGGGCTCTGGAATGTTTGGAACAAAACCCGGAAATACAGGCTGATCTTTTAGATTTGCGCACACTCCAACCCTTGGATACTTTTGCTATTTTTGAATCAGTTAAAAAGACAGGTAAACTGATTATTCTGCAAGAGGATAGCTTATTTGGCGGGATTGCAAGTGATATATCTGCCCTGGTTATGGAAGAGTGTTTTGAATTTTTGGATGCCCCTGTTAAACGGGTTGGAAGCCTGGAAACCCCTGTGCCATTTGCAAAATCTTTAGAAAACAATTATCTGCCTAAGGAAAGGTTTCTTAAATCCTTACTCGAGTTAATTAAATATTGAAATATTAATAGAACTTTTAGTTAGTTAAATAAACATATTTTATACTTTTAACACTTCAAAAATCTTCACAAAATTAATTTTATGAAAAACATATTTTATTTGGCACTTACCATGCTCGTAGTTTCATGCTCTGCAACAACTACTGCCAGTTCCCAGTCTTCACAAATGAAGAAAAAAACATTGAAAGGTACCTGGTCCTTAACAAATATTCGCTTTGTTGGTGAAGAAGGGCTGTATAAAGCAGATTTATTTGGAATTGCAGATTCACCCTGCTATAAGGGAGGAGAATGGCTTTTTATTCCTAATAATGGAACTGGCAGATTCTCTATTAACGGATCTGAACGATGCCAGGAGGGTACCCACCGAATACTTTGGTCTTTCTATGAGGCGGGTGACGGAAGTACTGAACTCCAGTTTAAATTGGTGGATGCCAAAAACAAACCTTTGAGCGGAGATAAAAGTGGCTATCGTATGGCAGTTGAGAGCTTAAGTGAATCTAATGCCGTTTTTAGGGTTAAGGTAGATTATGAGGGAAAACCTTTTGATGTTGTCCTGACCTTAGACAAAGTTTCTAACGAGGTAAAGCTTTAAAATTTAACAATAACAAATAGTATTCAGATGACAAGAAAATTTACGAGTTACCTATTGGTTGCAATGATGTTTTTAACTTTAAACAGCAGTTGTAATGCGATAAAAAATTCCAATAAAACACAAAGAGGTGCTGCTATAGGAGGTGCCGGTGGCGCTCTGGTTGGGGGTCTTATTGGAGGGAATATAGGAGGAGCTTTAATTGGCGCTGCCATAGGCGGAGTTGCCGGTGGACTTATCGGTAATAAGATGGATAAACAAGCTCAGAAAATTGAGACTGAAATTCCTGGTGCGGATGTAAAACGGGTAGGTGAAGGAATACACATAATTTTTGACGATAAAAGTGGCGTGAACTTTGCGTTTGACAGTTCCGATTTAACAACGGAAGCCAAGTCTAATCTGGATAAGGTTGCTGAAATATTTTTGGAATTCCCGGATACCAATCTGATGATACAGGGATATACAGATAGTGTGGGTAATGATGATTATAATCTTAAATTATCCAAACGACGGGCAAACGCAGTTGCAGATTATTTGAAAGCAGAAGGCGTGGCATCCAGCAGAATGACTGTTGAGGGTTTTGGCGAAGCGGCACCAAGGTTTGACAATGCTACTAAAGAAGGACAAGCTGGGAACAGAAGAGTGGAAATAGGTGTTTCTGCAAATAAGCAAATGATAGAAGATGCTAAAGCTCAAGCTAATTAATTGATTCTACGGAAAAGAATCATTATTGTTCAAACCCGACTTGCAAGTCGGGTTTTTTCATTTAAAAACCATTATCTTCCAATTGTGGATCACTATGATATTATTATAATAGGTGGTGGATTAGCAGGACTGACAGCTGCTATTCATTTAGGGAATGAGTCATATAGGGTACTGCTTTTGGAACGTTACCCTTATCCACATCACAAAGTATGCGGCGAATATGTATCTAATGAAATAAAACCTTATTTGGCAAATTTGGGAGTTGCACTTCCCAAAACAGTTTCAATTGATACCCTGCAGCTGTCAACGCGAACAGGCAAATCGCTTGAAACAAAATTACCCCTGGGAGGTTTTGGAATAAGCAGATATACTTTTGACCATACCCTTTATAAAAAAGCAATTTCTTCAGGAGTCTCTGTTAAATTTGAAACTGTAAAAAATGTCACTTTTTCAAAAGATACCTTTCGTGTGTTTACAGAAAAAGAAAATACTTATTCAGCTTCAGTAACTTTGGGAGCTTATGGCAAACGATCCGGATTGGATAAACAATTGAATCGAAAATTTATAGGTAAAAAAGCGCCCTGGATTGGGGTAAAGGCACATTATGCTTTTCCTGAATTCCCTGACAACCTGGTAGCCTTGCATAATTTTGAAGGTGGATATGGAGGATTATCTAAAACAGAGTCCGGAGCAGTGAATTTTTGTTATCTGGCCTCATACAAAAGCTTTCAGGTTGAAAAAAATATCGATAATTTTAATTCAAAAGTGGTAGCAAAGAACATATTCCTAAATCAGTTCCTGGAGCAAGCACAACCTCTTTTTGAAGAGCCAATGAGTATTGCACAAGTGTCATTTGATCGGAAACAGCTGGTTGAGCAACATGTTTTAATGTGTGGGGATACTGCGGGTTTAATTCATCCGCTATGTGGAAATGGAATGGCAATGGCAATTCATAGTGCTAAAATTGCATCAGAAAGGATTGATAATTATTTTAAGAATGCAGAATATGGACGAAGTGAAATGGAATCGGATTACAAAAAAGAATGGACGAATTCCTTTAAGCGGCGATTACAGACAGGAAGGATTTTACAATCCGTTTTATTGAGTCCTCGGGCTTCTAACCTGCTTATGGGAACTATAACTAAATCACCCCAACTTATCAGATCACTTATTAAAAGCACTCATGGAAAACCAATATCACTATAATGGATTTGCGATATAGAAACACGGAATCCGAATTAATGGACGACCCAAATGTGGCTATTGATACACTGCAGCAGGTATTTAAGGATATCAATATGAGTAATCGCTTTTTGGGAGGTAATGCAATAACCCTTGGCGAAGTTTGTGAGCTGATAAAAGAATTTCCTGCGGAGCAATATACCATAGTAGATATGGGCTGCGGCGATGGAGAAACTCTTAGAAAGCTGGCAATTTATTTTAGGAAAACTGATGTAGATGTTGTGTTAATAGGTTTGGATCTTAGCGAAAAGGCCCTATCTATTGGACGGACATTATCAGTTGATTTTCCAGAGATTACATTCTTAAAACAAGACATTTTGACCTTGAAGCCAATGGATCTCAACTGCGACATCCTGCTGTGTACGCTTACAATGCATCATTTTAGCAATGAACAAATTCCATTATTCCTATCCCAATTCGCAAAATTGGCAAATATTGGTGTTATTATTAACGACTTACAAAGAAGTGCTCTTGCATATTATCTTTTTAAAGGGTTTAGTGCTATTTTTATAAAAACAAAAATTGCGAAACACGATGGTCTCATCTCTATTAAAAGTGGATTTAAGAAACAAGACTTAATATCTTTTTCAAAAGATTTACCTCATGCAACTCATACTATTAATTGGAAATGGGCTTTTAGATATGTATGGGTGATGCAGACCGCGCAACTAAGCCAATCATATGAATAGTGTACGAATAGCAACCGTGGCAAAAGAATTGCCGCCATACTGCAGAGAAACTAAAGATATCTTGCCTTTTGTTGAGCTATGGCTCAGCGAACAGGAAGAAAGGTTTAGAAGAAAAGTGATAAAGATATTTGAGGGCGCGGCTGTAGATAGACGCTATGGCATTATGAATATTGAAGAAGTGTTTACAGCCACCAGCCTGGAAGCCAAAAACGACATTTATGTAAGGGAGGTAAAAAAAATGGGAACAGCTGTGCTTCAAAAAGCACTTCTTGAGAGCAGCTGGAGTCCCGATTCTCTGGATTATATAATAACAGTAAGCTGTACAGGCATAATGATTCCTTCTTTAGATGCCTATATTGTAAATGATCTTCAATTGAGACAAGATATTATCAGGTTACCGGTTACTGAAATGGGTTGTGCAGCCGGTGTTTCAGGGCTTATTTATGCTGCTAACTTTTTAAGGGCAAATCCTGGCAAACGGGCTGCAGTAATAGCTGTAGAAAGCCCTACCGCAACATTCCAACTAACGGATTACTCTATGGCAAATATGGTTAGTGCCGCTATTTTTGGTGATGGCGCAGCCTGTGTCTTACTTACTTCTGAAGAACAGGCGTCAGGACCGCGTATCGTTGCGGAAGAAATGTATCATTTTAGAAATGCCACACATTTGATGGGGTTTGACCTGACTAATACCGGGCTTAAAATGATCCTGGATTCATCTGTTCCAGAAACCATTGCACAGCACTTTCCTGATATTGTGCATCCGTTTTTGAAAAAAAACGGAACTTCTATTGAGCATGTAGATCATTTAATCTTTCATCCCGGTGGAAAGAAGATTGTCCAAACCGTTGAAGATTTGTTTGGAAAATTAGGAAAAAACATAGATGATACACGCGAAACCTTGCGGTTATATGGCAATATGAGCAGCGCTACGGTGCTTTACGTACTGGAACGATTTCTGTCAAAAGAAATAGGCCCAGGTGAACAGGGATTGATCTTAAGCTTTGGCCCCGGATTTTCCGCACAGCGCATTTTGCTGGAGTGGTAGATATAGAAAATAATGAAAGTGGAAGAAGAAAAAACAAATAATTGGGGATTAATCCTTGGAGGAAGTAAAGGTCTTGGTCTTGCTACGGCCAGAAAGCTCGCAAGGAGTGGGTATAATATCCTGGTGGTCCATCGGGATCGTAATCTGGATATGCCGGGTATAGAAAGCTCTTTTAAAGAAATTGGTTCAGCTGGCGTGTTGTTTAAAAATTTTAATAAAGACGCTATTCAACCCGTAAGCAGAGATGAATTAATACAGGAAATTCAGGACTTTATTCCTGAAGGTCACAAGATCAAAGTATTGGTTCACAGTATTGCAAAGGGTAACCTAAAACCAATGTATGCTATAAATGAACAGGAACTCAGCAGCCAGGATTTTCAGATCACCATAAATGCAATGGCAATTAGTCTATATGACTGGACACAGGGGCTTATAAGAGCAGGTCTTTTTGCTGATGATTCGCGGATCATTGCTTTTACAAGTGAAGGCTCTACAAAAGCCATGTCTAATTATGGAGCAGTTGGAGCGGCAAAAGCTGCCCTGGAGGCTATTGCCAGAAATATGGCCCTGGAATTTGCTATTCTTGGATTAAAAACCAATTGCATACAGGCAGGAGTAACGGATACTGAATCACTGAGGCGGATTCCGGGGAGTGAAAACCTTATAGAGCAGGCTATATCGCGGAATCCGAATACGCGTCTTACCACGCCAGAAGATGTAGCTGATGTGGTCTACCTTTTATGTACAGAAGAGGCCAAATGGATTAATGGAACTGTAATTAAAGTAGATGGAGGTGAAAGTTTAAGATAAATTATGGATGTTATCAAGATCATAGAAAAGCTGCCATATACCAAACCGTTTCTATTTGTGGACACCTTATCTCATATCGATAGTAGTGGCGCTGCAGGTAGTTTTTGTTTTCAGAAGGATCTTGATTTTTATGAAGGTCATTTTAAAGAACGTCCTGTAACCCCCGGTGTTATACTTACTGAATGTTGTGCACAAATTGGATTGGTTTGTCTGGGTATTTTTTTACTTTCGGAAACCCTGGAAACTAAAACGAATGATCTGGATGTGGCCTTCAGCAGTTCTCAAATGGAATTTTATCTCCCGGTATCCCCTGGAGAAACGGTATATGTAAGTTCAGAAAAGCTTTATTTCAGATTCAATAAATTGAAGTGTAAGGTAAAAATGCATAATGCAGCCAGGGAGTTGGTGTGCAAAGGTGAATTGGCCGGAATGATTAAATATTCAACTCATGGAGCATAGGGTAGTGGTTACAGGTTTAGGTATTTGTGCCCCTAATGGAGTTGGACTTAAGGACTTTACCAAAAGCCTGCAGGAGGGTAGTACCGGAATAAGTTTTCAAAAAGAATTAAAAGATTTAAATTTTGGGTGTCAAGTTGCTGGAAAACCAGAACTTACATCAGAATATATAAATAAATACTTCACTCCTTTACAACTTAAAGGTTTAAATGCAAGTGGTTTGGTTTATGGTGTGATAGCAGGCACAGATGCGTGGAATGATGCTGGTTTAAGTAAGGCTGAGGAAGATGAACCTGATTGGGACAGTGGAGTTATTTTTGGAACCGGTATTTTAGGGGTGGATAAATTTAGAGAATCAATTCTCCTGGTAGACGCAGGAGATACACGCAGGTTGGGAAGTACTTCAGTAATACAAACCATGGCAAGCGGCATAAGTGCCTATCTGGGGGGTATACTGGGTTCTGGCAACCAGGTAACTACAAATTCGTCGGCGTGCACAACAGGAACAGAGGGTGTGATTATGGCTTATGACCGGATACGATCAGGAAAAGCAAAACGAATATTAACCGGAAGTTGCAGCGACAGTGGTCCATATGTCTGGGGAGGTTTTGATGCTATGCGCATTCTCCCGCGAAAGTATAATGATACGCCATCTACTGCCAGCAGACCTTTAAGTGCCACAGCCTCTGGTTTTGTTCCCGGGAGTGGGGCAGGGGCATTGGTTTTAGAATCATTACAGAGTGCCAAAGAAAGAGGCGCAAAAATATATGCAGAGGTTTTGGGTGGGTCTATCAACAGTGGAGGTCAAAGAGGAGGGGGTAGTATGACGGCTCCCAATAGCTTATCTGTTCAGAGGTGTATAAAAATGGCCCTGAAGAACTCCGGAATAGAAAGTAAAGATATTGAAGCCATAAACGGTCATTTAACGGCTACTGGAAAAGATCCTGTTGAAGTGCTAAACTGGACCCTGGCTCTGGAACGATCAGGACTCGATTTCCCATATATTAATTCTTTTAAAGGAATTATGGGTCATGGCCTAGCCGCAGCTGGAAGTTTGGAATGTGTAGCAGCAGTATTGCAGTTTAAAGAAGGTCAAGTTTTTGGAAATGTAAATAGTGAAGACTTGCATCCCGAAATAGAAAAACTAGTGGATAAATCCCGTATTCCGGGAAAAACCATAAAATTTAGGCCAAAAACAATCGCAAAAGCTAGTTTTGGCTTTGGAGATGTAAATGCTTGCGTTATTTTTAGGACTTTTAATAATTAAAAAAGATTATGAAAGAAGAAAATTATTATCAACAATTAAAAGGTATTGTTAAACCCTATCTACCAGAGGATGTGACTGTAGATGATATATTACCTGACAGTCATTTTATAAATGAACTTAATATAAATTCAGCCAACCTGGTAGATATTGTTCTGGATGTTGAAGATGCTTTTGAAATCACTCTTGAAAATGATGATATGGATCAAATGCAGACAGTGAATGACGCCATGGCAATTATCGATAAAAAACGAAGTTCTAAATAACTATGAGTTCTTTTAATTCCTGGGCCCTCAGCAAATTAAGGGTAGACAGGAGGCTTATACTTACATATTGCACTGTTTATTTTGCTTGGGGAATGTTGATGAACTGGTTTGGCAATGAGATGGAAATTGCAAGGTTTACATACTGGTGGCAGGTGATAAGTTGCTATATTTTATATATGGTGCCCATCTCATTGTTGTTGCGAAAACTCCCTTTTCACATGCAATATGCATATGGACTAATTGCAATGGGTCTTTTAGAATTTGGAGGCTATTTCTTTAAAACTTCTTATGCGTTTCCTGATAATATGCTGGATCAACTATTTGGGATTCGAAATTTTACGCTGGGGATGGCGCTTTTCTTCGCATTTTATTTTCCTCTGGGAAACTGGGCCGTAGGTAAAACATATGAATTGATTTTTAAAGCAAAAGAATAGATTCAAGGACTTTTTTAGTGATTTAATGTCTTCTGAACTGAGGAATATTAACCAAGTTCAAGTATTAGGTTTATTTCTACCTTGTTCTCTTGACGCCCCTTTTTTATATTGATATTAAAATCAGAACTAAAAAGGGTAGCAGCTCCTCTAAGTGTATTGCCATCTTTCTGAAAATACCAGGTTATTGTTTTAGATATCCCTTTTATGGTTATAGTTCCAATAACCTCCAGACCATTTTCATTGGACGTAACTTCCGTACTTTTAAAAGTAATCGTTGGATATGTTTCTTCATCAAAATATTTACTGCTTTTTAAATGCCAGTCACGTAAAAAATTACCTGTTTTTAAAGTGCTGACAGCAACGGATCCCTCAAATACTGAACTCGTGAGCTCTTCTGAAATAATTTTAGATGAAGACTGAAACCCTTCAATAGTACCATCAACATCTTTGGAAACAAAGACAAATTCAACTCGTGCTGAGGTAACAGATTGTTGTGCATTCAAAACCTGAAGCGTCAACAACAAGAAGATCAGCAATTTTGAATAGTATTTCATAGGATAACTTGATTTTTGTTTTTTACCAAAGATAAATAAATCTCCAAAACGATTAATTGCTTTATTATATCGATTATAGGTCTATAAACAGGGGTGTTTTCTATTTTATTTCATTAAAAATCAGTACTTTGTATGAGAGAACATTTGTAATGAAATTCACTTCTACATCGCATTTAAGTAAATATGGGCTAGTGGTATTTTTATTCACTATGACTACTCTTGGGTACTGTCAGGTAGAGAATAAAAACAGTGATAAGAACGAACTTACGGTTGAAAAGAGAACAGTACTGGAGCGGTTTGATTCAGATCTTGTGATTTCTCCTGAAGAACGGATGAAACTAAAAATGGAGCGGATTGCAACAATTCAAAAAAGGCAGGAGATTATAGATACGTTAAATATCTCTGAAAGACAGCGACGCAGGTTGCTAAAAGAACTTTATCGCTCGCCTTTTTCGGATCAATGGAACAAGGTTATAGCCGACTTAGAGTTTGAGGAAGAAACGCATTAGTTTCCTTGGTTATGGAGAATTCCAATGAAAAAATATTCCTTATCGGAAGTGCAGGTTCAGGCCAGAATTAAACCAAATTTGCCTTTTAAATACTTCAATATTTTTTTTCTCCACCAAGAGCTGACCCTGGTGCTAAAAAAGTTAAGTCTTATAAATAATAGTTAAAATTCCTTTTTTGTGATTTTATGTTGATCATTTTTGTCAAAATTTTCGTACCTTAATTGCACAAATTAATTAAACGCATACCCCCAAAATCACACTATTATGACTGCAACAGGATCCATTCCGAGTGTTCCCATTAATTCCAGCAGCAATAATGCCTTATTGCGTCTGGAACGCAACAACCAAAGACTTCTATCGCTAGAGGAAAAATTAAGATCGTATGTCTGTGAACCTAAAACCCGCAGTCTTTACGATCGATTGGAATCAATAAAACAAAGTCTTGGGAACTTAAAAAATTCAAACCTTGAAATTATCAAGGCGTTAAAGAATCATACGCTGTTCTTTGATGATGCAAAAGACCGCATTAGGGAGCAATTCGATTCCTATCAATCCCTGGAGTTAAAGGTTTTGGAATATATTGGCATGGCCAAACTACACTGCTAATGGCCACTATTAGCTATCTTCAATAACCTCTTCCTTTTGGGGAATTAATAAAGAAGTCACAACACCACCTAAAAGGGCTGCAACAATTACCATAAGGGAAACCCATTCTGGGGGATAAAATTTATGGGCCAACAACATTTTAAATCCGACGAATGCTAATATCACTACCAGGCTGTAATGTATGAACCTAAATTTAGCCAGCATCCTCGAAATCAGAAAATACATAGACCGTAAACCTAATATTGCAAGGATATTAGAACTAAATACAATAAAAGGATTTGCGGTTATTGCAAGGATAGCAGGAATACTGTCTAAAGCAAACATTATATCCGTTATCTCAATCACAATAAGTGCCACAAATAAAGGAGTAGCGACAGTTAACCCCATCTTCTTTATAAAAAAATTATGACCGTTTATAACTGTGGTGATGGGATAGATTTTTTTTATTTGTTTAAAAACAAAAGATTCCTTAGGATTGAAATCGGAATTTCCGGTGCGTAACATCTTATAAGACGTATAAAGAAGGAAAATACCAAATACATAAATTGTCCACTCAAACCTGTTTATCAAAGCCACTCCAAATAGGATCATAAAGGCTCTGAAAACAATGGCACCTAATATGCCCCAAAATAAAACACGGTGCTGATAAACGGGGGGAATACCAAAAGCTGAAAAAATAACGGCTATAACAAACACATTGTCAATACTTAAAGAGAGTTCAATTAAGTACCCTGTAATATATTTTAAAACCGCAGTACCAGGGGTCAAAGCGGTTGGATTATCAATAATACCACTCGAGAAAAGCCAATATATTATGCCACTAAAACTCATGGCAACAGTGAACCATATGGCAGTCCAGATGCCAGCTTCTTTAGATCGAATCACATGGTCTTCCTTATTAAAAATTCCGAGATCAAGGGCAAGGAAAATACAAATTAGAACAATAAAAGCACCCCAGATTAACATGCATAAAGCGATTAGGCCGCTAATATAAGAATCGTTTTTTATAAATTTCGGAATGGTATTTGGTTATTATAAATTATATTAACTTCCCATATAATTCAGCGAATTATAATTCTTAACTTGGGAAACAAAATCACTATCATGAAAGACGTATTTAGAAATCTAATTAAGGGCTTGCCAATTATTCTTGCCATGATGTTTATTCATACCACCAATGCGCAATTTGTACCAAAAAACGAGGTGGAAAAACAAGCTGCCAATCTGGTACAAGCTTATCAGGCAGACGTGGGGATGACTGTGGAACAGGCATCGGCAGTCTATGAAAAAATTGCTGAGATTTTAGCAAAAGAAAATGCAGTAAGAAATAGTTCTGAAAGTGCTGAAGAAAAGAAAAAGAGTCTTTTGGAATTGTCGAAAGAAGAAACGGAACACATAGGAACTATTTTGGATTCGAAGCAGTTCAAGGAATATAAGAAAATGAAGAAAACGTTACAGCCTATAAAGGATTAATCTACTTTTTAAAGCATCTTTATATACTTATCACTTCGTTTTTCTAATGTTCAAATCTGATTTTAAAGTGCCGTTAAATTTTCGTTAATTCCATCTTCATGACTACATGCTTTTAAAAAATTCGATATTTTTAAGAAAACTGTATAGACATGAAAAAAATTAAATGGGGACTTGCCCTTTCTGGAATTATTCTGATATTCATTGCAGCCAACACAAAAAACACCTCAACATTTACTGCAAATTTCTCCACAGGTAATCCGGAAATAGCCTCTATAGATAAATTGACTTTTGGACCAGAAGGTATACTTTTCATTGGGGATACTAAAAACGCAGCTATTTATGCAATAAATACAATGGACTTCAAAAAAAAGCCCGAAGCGGAAGAAGTAAATATTCAAGCATTTGACCAATTAATTGCTTCTTCTTTAGGCACAACGGCAGATCAAATCCAAATTAATGATATGGCCGTAAATCCGATATCAAAAAGCATATATTTTTCTGTGAATGTTACAGATGGGACTCCGGTCTTACTTAAATTAAATGGCCAGGAATTGGAACATATTTCCTTGCAAGAGGTAAGTTATGATAAAATTGCGCTTGAGGATGCAATAGCTGTAAATGCAGAAGATAAAAGAGGACGTCCTTTGCGCGTTTGGGCTATCTCTGATCTTAAATATCATAATGGTAAAGTTCTGGTTTCCGGATTGAGCAATAAGGAATTTGGTTCAACCTTCCGTAGCATTTCTTTTCCATTTGATGATAAGCAGGACTATGCATCTCTGGAAATCTGGCATGCAGCCCACGGACAGTATGAAACTCATGCTCCAATTAAAACCTTTGATATTATAGAATTGGACAAAACAGACTATTTGATGGCTAGTTATACATGTACGCCTCTGGTGCTGTTTCCATTAAATGAGCTTAAGGCAGGTGTTCATACTAAAGGTAGAACCGTGGCAGAACTTGGAGCCGGGAATTCTCCCTTGGATATGATTTCCTATGAGAAAGAAGGAAAGAAGTATTTCCTTATGTCTAATAGTAATAGACCGGTTATGCGCATTAAATATGATGAAATTGCAAATTTTAAAGAATCATTGACAGAGCCGGTGGAAGAGTTTGCGGCGACAGAAGGTGTAGTTTATGATAATCTACCTTTTCCATATGTATTACAGATGGATAATCTTGATGACAAAAATATAATCTATTTGCAAAGGACATCAGATGGGGATTTGGTTTTAAGAAGCAGAACGACCAAATGGATGTAACTGCCGGCCAAAATAATTACAAAAAGATCAAGTACAGCTTGGTCTTTTTTTATGTTTTACTGTTTCTGTCCTGTACTCAGGAAGATGGAGTCAAAAATGTAAGTCTCCAATACAGCGGTGACAAAGCGATTTCTGTTTCCTTTGAAACGGGGAATGCACAGGATTTAAAAATTTTTGTCAGGGGGGAAGCCAAAACCTCGGTTTTGGGTGAAATAAAGAGTTTGGGGAATAAACATAGTTTTACTCCCATAGTTCCATTCAGAGCAGGCCATGCTTATGAGATAAGAAAAGGAGAGAAGAATTTAGCTTTATTCAAAGTGAAAAATCAATCGAATCTTGATCCTCCTCAACTTGTTAATATTTTTCCATCAAAGGATACAGTGCCGGAGAATCTTTTGAAATTGTATCTTATTTTTTCATCACCAATGCAGGAAGTGGGAAATGCTTTAGACTTTATAAGAGTCTATAACGAAACGGAGCAGCGAGAAGATGAGCTTTTTCTGAAACTAGAAAAGGACTTGTGGAATAACGATCACACAAGACTTACCTTATGGTTAGATCCCGGACGTATTAAAACCGGCCTGATACCCAATAAATTAAAAGGCCTGCCTCTCAAGCAGGGAAATAGTTATACCATTACTGTTTCCGACAAATGGAAATCTGCAAGAGGAATAAAATTACCTAAAAATTATACCAAGAGAATTGTGGTAGGCAAAAGAGATGACAATATGCCAAATATACTTACCTGGGAGCTATCCAACCCAATAGCAAATACAACTGAGGCTCTGCGTATAAATTTTGGTGAAAGCATGGATGCCGTTCTTGCCAGAGAATCCCTGCGAATTCTATTTCAGGGAGAATTTTATGTAGGAGGCAATTATAGGTTAGATAAGCAAGAGGAAATTATATTATTTACTCCTGTAAATACCTGGAAAAAGGGAACATATGATATTATATCTGAATCTAAAATAGAAGATCTTTCCGGTAACAACATGAACCATCTTTTTGATACAAATACAGCAGATTTAAAAGATTCTTTTCTATCGGAAACACACTACAAAAGATCTTTTATTGTGCAATGATTTTTTCATTTTGGATGGCGATAATATTGCAGATTTTTTTTACTTTCGGGGCTACAAAATTATATTTTTATGATGATCAGCAAAAGAATTACTCTTACATTTATTTTAAGCCTCGGACTAGTATTTAATGCTCTGGCGCAGGAAGCAAAGGTAGATCCCTATCAGGGGTTAGACTTTAGAAGTATAGGCCCGGCTTTTACCTCAGGGCGGATAGCGGATGTTGCTATTCATCCTAAAAACGAGAATGTTTGGTATGTCGCCATTGGTTCAGGCGGGGTTTGGAAAACGGTCAATTCAGGGACTACCTGGAAACCAATTTTTGATAAGGAAACCACCTATTCCATAGGTTGCGTTACTATCGATCAATCTACTCCCAGTACTATTTGGGTAGGATCTGGTGAAAATGTAGGAGGCCGTCATGTAGGCTTTGGTGATGGAATATACGTAAGCCATGACGATGGCAAGACCTGGAAAAATATGGGTCTTCAGAAATCAGAACATATTTCTAAAATCCTGATTCATCCGGAGGATTCAAATATTATCTGGGTGGCTGCACAAGGGCCTCTTTGGAGTAAAGGTGGCGAAAGAGGTGTTTATAAATCCACCGATGGCGGATCTACATGGAATAAAACCCTTGGAAATGAGGAGTGGACAGGTGCCACTGATCTGCTCATTGATCCAACAAACCCCAATGTGCTCTACGCCGCAACCTGGGACAGGCACAGAACAGTAGCTGCTTATATGGGTGGTGGCCCTGGTTCCGGAATTCATAAAAGTACTGATGGGGGAGAGACCTGGGAAAAATTAACTACAGGGATCCCAAAAGTAAAATTGGGCAAGATTGGCCTGGCCATGAACCCTTATGACCCTAACATGATTTATGCCGCCATTGAATTGGAACGGCTTACTGGGGGTGTTTTTGTTTCCACAAACGGCGGTAAGTCCTGGAGCAAGAAATCCAATACGGTATCCGGAGGCACCGGGCCACATTATTATCAGGAATTATATGCTTCACCGCATAAGGAAGGCAGATTATACCTGATGAACAACTATGTGAAAATATCTGACGATCATGGCAAAACGTTCGTAAATATGAACGAAAAAGGGAAGCACGTGGATAGCCACGCTATGGCTTTTAAAGCTTCTGATCCTAATTATGTGCTTTTTGGTACAGATGGGGGTTTATATGAGAGTTTTGACCTTACAAAGACCTGGAAATTTATTTCAAACCTTCCGGTAACGCAATACTATAAAGTTGCGGTAGATGATAGCGAACCATTTTACAATATTTACGGGGGCACACAGGACAATGGGTCTCACGGCGGTCCTTCCAGAACCAGAAATGAGGCAGGGATCTTAAATTCGGATTGGTGGATTACCCTGGGGGCCGATGGTCACCAATCTGCTACTGAACCCGGGAATCCTAAAATTACCTATGGGGAGTTTCAACAAGGTGTTTTATGGCGTGTAGACCAAACTACAGGTGAGACGGTTTTTATTCAGCCACAACCTGCATTGGGAGAACCTGCGGAACGTTTTAACTGGGATGCGCCTATTTTAGTAAGTCCGCACAAACCAACGCGTCTTTATTTTGCTTCTCAACGCGTTTGGAAATCTGAAAATCGGGGTGATGAATGGCAGGCCATTTCAAAAGATCTAACTCGTAACCAGGAGCGGTTGGCATTACCTATCATGGGTGGACAACAAAGCTGGGATAACGCATGGGATGTAAATGCCATGTCCAATTACAATACAATTACCTCATTGGCTGAATCTCCAAAACAGGAAGGCCTGCTTTATGCTGGTACTGATGATGGTATCATACAGGTTTCTGAAGACGGAGGCGCTAATTGGCGAAAAGTGGAATTAAGTGTTATAAAAGGGATTCCTGAAACGCCGTTTGTAAATGATGTTCGAGCAGACCTTTTTGATGCAAACATCGTCTATGCTGCATTAGACAATCATAAAAACGGAGATTTTAAGCCCTATTTGTTGAAAAGTATGGATAAGGGCCGCACATGGAGTTTAATGAACGGAAATCTTCCGAAACGCTTGCTAACCTGGCGCTTGGTACAAGATCATATTAAGAAAGATCTGCTTTTTGCTGCTACAGAAAATGGAGTGTATTTCACAGCTAACGGGGGCGGAAACTGGAGCCAGTTAAAAGGAGGTTTGCCTACTATCGCTATGCGTGATATCACTATCCAAAGAAGGGAAAACGATTTGGTTGCTGCGTCTTTTGGTCGTGGCTTTTATATACTAGATGATATTTCTCCATTGCGGGAATTTAACACGGCTATAAAAAATGAAGAAGCAACCCTTTTTGATGTAAAACCAGCCTATTGGTACGTACCCAAATCCGCGCGTTACGCACAAGGTAGTAATCAGTATGCCGCTAAAAATCCTGAATTCGGAGCCATTTTTACCTATTACTTAAAAGATTCAATTCCTTCTCTGGAATCTGCTCGAAAATTAGCAGAAAAGGGTAAATCTTCTATCCCGTTTCCTGGCTGGGAAGCTTTGGAAGCTGAAAAACGACAAGAGCAACCTGCATTTTATCTGACCGTTAAAAATAGTAAGGGGCAGGTAGTTAAAATGGTAAAGGGGACCAATAAAAAAGGATTCAACCGCGTGAATTGGGCTTTGGATATTGCAGATAGAAGTGGGGAGGACCTTAAGCCACCACAGTCTATGGAGGATGATTATAACCGAAGTGTAATGGTTACTCCGGGGGATTATTCAGTTAGTTTATCCAAAGTGGTTGATGGACAAATGGTTCAGTTAGGAAGCACAAAAAACTTTAAAGTAGTGCCACTGACAGAAGGGGCTCTAAAAGGGGCTTCGTATGAAGAGATAGACGCATTCCTTGTTTCATATCAGGCTTTTCAACAAGATCTGAAGGCCACAAAGACAGTATTAAAAGAAAGTGAATTAAAAATTGACGCTATGCAGCGTGCTTTACAAAAAGCGACATCTGCTTCATCTGAACTGGTTCAAAAATTGCATGCAGCAAGAACGATGCTTCAGGAGATGGATTCAAAAGTGAATGGAAATCCTGCTAAGAATGAAGTAGGGGAAAGAAATGAACCAAACCCTAATTCAGGGAATTCTATTGGCAGGCGAGCTCTGTCTACAAGCACTTACGGACCTACTGCCAACCACAAAGCGGCATTTGGGGTAGCTCAGTCAGAATTAAAGGCGATTAAAACAAAGCTAAACGGATTTGTAAAATCACAATTGCCATCGCTTGAATCTGAATTAAAAGCAGCAGGAGCCCCTTGGATAGAAGGACAAGGATTGATTGAGAATTAGATAAACTATAATACCAAATATGCCCGCACATAATTTTATGTTGCGGGTTTTTTTGTCATTAATTAATAAACTACAAAACTGTTCATTTTTTAATGGGGAATTGCTGGTAATCAGGATATTGTATGGTTAGAAAGGACTTTGAACGCCCCTTTTTGCGAGGAAGAAATAAGCTAAAACTCCAAATGAGATCAACCCACAAACCAAAAATCCAATAAACATTGGAAGAACACTGTCTATAACAAATTGACCAATATAGGCACTAATGAACACGCCCATTATGGTGGCTATAAAGCCTGTAATGGCCGCTCCTATGCCTGCAATATGTCCAACTGGTTCCATGGCAAGGGAACGCAGGTTGCCGAATAGGAAGCCTATGGCGAAGAACTGTAAAGCAAAAAAAGTGAGCAGGATCCCAAATGGGGGGTTTCCGGTACTGGCAAACAAAACAATATAGAGCAAAGAGATTAGTACAAAAGCCGCCATGGCAACAGTTACCAGTCGCAGCATCCCATAACGCAATACCAGGGTACCGTTAAGCAGCGTGGCAGTGCCAATAGTAATGGCAAGGGCTGCAAAAATGTAAGGAAAGGCTTCTTTCAGATCATATTGTTCCTGGAAAATCTGTTGAGAGGTACTTAAATAAACTAAAAAAGAACCTGTTATAAATCCCCAGATAATGGTAAATAACATGGTTTGTCTGTAATTGAGCAATTCTCTATAGCCATTAATAAAAACGTTGGCCCGGAAGGAAGTCCTTTTTTGCGGAACAAGTGTTTCTGGCTGTCTTTTCCAGAACCATATAGAGACCAGGATACCAAATAAAACCTGCACATGAAAAATGGCCTCCCACCCATAAAAATCAAGTATCCATTTCCCCATAGCCGGTGCAATAATAGGGACCAGGATAAATACTACAGTAACAAAAGACATTACCCTGGCCATATAATCCCCGCTATATTTGTCGCGTATCATAGCGATGCTAATGGTACGTGGTGCAGACAATGAAATGCCCTGAAGTATGCGTCCTAAGATCATTAGTTCGAAATTTGGCGCAAAAACACAAAGAAGGCTGGCAAAAATAAAAAGTCCAAATCCCATATAAACAACTGGTTTACGGCCAATACTATCTGATATAGGTCCAAATAACAAGGGTCCTACGCCCAGACCTAGAAAGAAAAATAGAATTAGAAACTGGTTTTGAGAAGGATTTGTAACGCCTACTGCAATTCCAATAATATCAAGGGCCGGTAAGATGGCGTCTAAAGCCAGGGCCGCAATAGACATGAGGGCGGCCATAAGGGCCACGAATTCTAGTTGGGATTGCTCTTTTTTTACCATCGGGCAAAAGTACATTAATCCCAAGAAAAAATTGTATAAGGGAGAAAGGAACTAAAGGAGTTATATTTTAGGATGGAGTCTAGAACACCTCAAAAACATAGCCCAGCAGCCAATATAGTATAAGAAATACAACCACAGTTCCAATACAACCACATCGTCCACCTCCTATTTTTTTAGCGCCAATGGCGGCAATAATGGCGCGTACCAGGTTTTTCATATAGTTCAACGATTAAGAAATATAAGATACGAAAATAGTCCGTTATAGTTCAAGATACCTCAAAACCTCATAAACAATAAATGCAGGCCATAAGAGGGCTTTAATAAACCCAATTACTCCGGCCCAGAAGCTTGTTGCCATTTGAATATTGTACACGGCTGCCCCTATAAGGCCCAATCCGTACACCGCGTTGGAGGCATGAGAGGTTTGAGAAATGTTTTTGGTAGTCATAATTATATCAGTTTAGAGTACAAAATTCCCTTTTACTAAGCAGATCGCCTATGACTTTTGTCAACTTAGTCTCTAATTAATATCTTGGTAGCACTAAGATGTATAAATCTGAATATGTTGTACATTTAAGAAGAGATATTCTGTATCACCATGAAGATTAGGGTTTTAGGAAATTCCCGGGGTTTTAGTTTGACACGTTCAGAGGTGGCTCCAATTTGTACCAATGGGTATATAGAGAATCAGACCACTTTTGATAATGAAATTTATACCTACGGCGTAAAACTGGTAAAGGATGTGGAACAACCCATATCACAATTTAAGAACAATAACAGCCTGTTTCTCTTATTAGAGAAAGATTTTACCTGCCTGGATGCGTGTCCGAAGGAGTAGACGGACAACTATCCTAGTCCTAAAGTATTACTTTAAATAGATGATTAAAAATGATTATAAAAGAAATGTTTGCGTCAGAGGACCCGATGCATTTTCAGAGGTCAAAATAACTGATCCCAAGTCCTATGCTGCCGGCAGGGAAGGAATTGCCGCTGCCATGAAACATAGTTTTAAAGAAATGGGGGTTGTGCGTGCAATGACAACCTTAGTGCATATGAATCAGAAAGAAGGATTTGATTGCCCCAGTTGTGCCTGGCCAGATCCTGAAAAACCATCCAAAATAGGGGAGTACTGCGAAAATGGCGCAAAAGCCCTGGCAGATGAGGCTACTACATCACATATTGGAGCCAAATACTTTGAGGAACACTCCGTCGAAGAATTGTCGTTGCGATCCGATTACGAACTAAACGCTTTAGGCAGACTAACTGAACCTTTGGTTTTAAAAGAAGGAAGTATCCATTATATGCCTATATCATGGGAAGATGCCTTTACTCTTATTGCGGATGAGCTCCATAATTTAAATAGCCCTGACGAGGCTATTTTTTATACCTCGGGACGCTCCAGTAACGAGGCAGCCTTTTTATATGGGCTTTTTGCAAGGGCCTTTGGGACTAATAATTTACCGGACTGTTCCAATATGTGTCACGAATCAAGCGGTGTAGCCCTTTCTGAAACCCTGGGAATAGGGAAGGGGTCTGTAAAACTAGAAGATCTGTACGGGGCAGAGGTAATTATAGTTGCCGGACAAAACCCTGGGACCAATCATCCCAGAATGCTCTCCGCACTTGAAAAATGCAAAGAAAATGGCGGTAGTATCATCAGCATAAACCCCCTTGAAGAAGCCGGACTTGTGAATTTTAAAAACCCGCAAAGCCTAAAGGGTCTTATGGGTTCGGGGGAGAAGATTACGGATCTGCACCTGGCGGTTAATATCAACCAGGACATACCCTTACTAAAATTGATTCTGAAAAAGCTGGCTGCGCTGGACAAGGCAGGGTGCAATGTCTTTGACCACGACTTTATAGATAAGTACACGTCTGGAGCAGAAGCCTTATTGGCTGACCTGGATACCTATATAGATGAAGAACTGCTGGAGTTAAGCGGTGTATCTATCGAAAGTGTTGATACCGCAGTAAGATTACTTGCTAATAAACAGAAAATTATCATTTGTTGGGCCATGGGGCTGACACAGCATAAGAATGGAGTGGAAACTATAAGGGAATATGTAAACCTCTTATTGCTAAAAGGAGCTGTTGGCAAACCCTTTAGTGGCACGTGCCCTGTAAGGGGGCACTCAAATGTTCAGGGCGACCGCAGTGTGGGTATCATGCACTATGTTGATAAAGCCTTTAATGAGCGAATTGAAACTCATTTGGGATTTAAACCGCCAGAAATTGAGGGTGTAGATGTGGTAGGGGCAATGCAGGCTATGCACGAAGGAAATGCAAAGATTTTTATGGCGCTTGGAGGAAATTTTTTAATGGCGGCCTCGGATACAGATTATACGGCGGAAGCCATGCAAAAATGCCGGCTTACAGTACAGGTTAGCACAAAACTGAACCGTAGCCACCTGGTTACCGGAAAAACAGCCCTAATTTTACCTACTTACGGCCGCTCTGAAAAGGAAAACATGAGTGATGATCGTTTTGTAACTGTGGAAAACAGTATGGGACGGGTAAGAAGATCAAAGGGGGTACTGAAACCGACCTCAGAACATTTAAAAAGCGAACCGGAACTAATTGCAAGTCTGGCGGATACATATTTTAAAGGGAAACATGTAGTAGACTGGAAGGCCCTTGGAAGCGATTACAGCAAAATCAGGGAAATGATAGACAAAGTGGCCAAGGGTTTTAAAAACACGGAATTAAGAGCCAAAGGAGTAGGCTATTATTTACCAAATAATGTGAGGGAACTCGATTTTAGCAAATTACCTGGCGGAAAAGCACAAATTACTATTAACAGGCTCCCGGAGCATAATCTGGAAGCTGATGAGTATATGCTGATGACTATAAGGTCACACGACCAGTTTAACACTACTATATATGGTATGGACGACAGATACCGGGGAGTATACAACGAGAGAAGAATAGTCTTTATGAACCCTGAGGATATGGCGAAAAATAGTTTGGAGAAATTAGATGTTGTAAATCTGAGCAGCACTTACGATTCTACTACCAGGACTGCTTATAACTTTAAGGTTTTGCCTTATAAAATCCCTAAAGGCAGTCTAGCAGCCTATTTTCCGGAGACCAATGTGCTGGTGCCTTATAATCACTTTGCGGATAGAAGTCAAACTCCAATAAGTAAGTCGATTAGAGTTCGTATTCTAAAGTAAAAACATACCTAATTTGGTAGGTTGAAACGATAACGAAGAACGGCTTTAAAAACAAAACCATCCTCAAAATCGGTATTGAGTATGGTTCTATTATCCCCGAAGTAAATAGACGATATAGAAAGGTCTACCTTATCGTTTTCCTCGTAGATTCTATAGTTTCTAAAGAATGTATAACCTGTTTTAAAACGTATATTTAGAGTAGGGCTTAACTCGTATTCAAAATAGAAATAAAGTTCATTAGTGTTTTTATTTACATAGGTATTTGGGAAGCCAGGATTGGATATGGCATAGGAGGTGCCAATGCCATCAAAATTAGCTCCTATATTAGTTCTTCTCCCCAGGGTATAATTAAGGTCGGCTAAGAGTGGAAGAAGGATATTGGCTTCTAATCTATCATTAGGGCTTTTGTAGTAAACCCCGAGTATAGGAACAATGAGGGGCCCAAATTCTTCGCTGTTGTAGAAGAGGCCGTAGGAGTATTTAAGCTTATTTGTTTTCTTCTGACTGAACAGAGCCAGAATACCCAATTGAAAGCCGCGTCTAAAACCACTGGAGAAATCAGTGGCCATTTTAGGAAAAAGAAGGTAGGTAGCACTCCATTTTTTATTGTAGGTCTGATTTAATCCTATTTTGGCACCCACTACGTACAGCCTGGATATGTCAGGAAGAGAAGGGTCTAAGAATAGGTCGGTCCGGTTTGCAAAACCACCAACTAAAATAGCATTCGTACTGTCGAGTACTATAGGGACATCCACTTGAAAACCAAACTCTTGAATAGCGGTAGTTCCTGCATTTTCCTGGTTAAAGGCATTTTGAGGGGTGGTACTTATAAAAAACTTGCCAATATCTATATAATCCTGAGCATATGAAAAGGCACAGCAGACCATAATAATTAAGGTAGTCCGGTTTTTCATTGAGAAGTAAAGGTTATTGAACATCAAGATACTTATAAATCATGTAATGTCTTGGTTAAGGGTAGCTTAAATCAAGAGAACAACTTAAAAAGAAGCCTTTTGTCTGGCGAAATGAATGTTATAGAGGAGTTTTTTGTACTTTGAGCTAGAGCAGATTATGGGAATATGAAAAAATTAATTAGAACGGCTTTTTTTATGGGTATTCTGTTGTTGGCAAAGACCAACTATGCCCAATATACGCCGCAAAAAGAGGCGAAATTACAAGTAGAAGCGGAAGAAGGCCCGATGCTGTTTAAGTTTGAACCGGATTATCTTTCTGCTGAGGAAGCCCGCCG